>JANMNK010000302.1:0-1675 GCA_031373875.1 Pirellulaceae bacterium
GAAATGTCTTCGTGATCTTGCAGACGGATGCTTACCCATATGATATTATCCAGTTGTCTGGAATTTGTTCGACCACCAACATTGAGGAGGTGCTCGGCTTTGTGAACGAGCAATGCGAAAAATTGGGCGAAATACGATTGCAATCGCTCAGCGTTGGGAAGTAACTCTGTGTTCCGCGATTACATGGTCGAAGTTCTCATCTCCTATTAACCCGCTCCGCTTTCCGAACAGGGTTGCGACCGGACACCGAAAGCAACCGGATTGTTCAAAGCCGCAAATCTGCGTAAATAAAAGGCATATTCATTTCTGCCTTCGCGACTCGTGTGAATCGATCGGCTTAATTTCCGTGATCGGCATTGGGGGCCGGAATCGCTTCCCGTCATGCCGTTGAACTCGAACAGCGCGTTGATGCCTTCGTCGTAAGCCCGCTTGACCATGCAATTCAGAGCATCACAACGGTCAACCGGTAAGTTGCTGGCACAAATGGCAGCGGTACTCACGAGAGGTGCAAGATTACACATTATTCAGTAGCTTTCAGTAATACTTTGCCGCAATCATCAAAAGTAAACGGTATCGGACTAGCTCCCCGTTGAACTATCTCCAATAGGCCATCGGCATCAGCATCGGCAAAGGTTGTTTTTGATTCCAACAATTGCAGTTCTTGATCGTCTAGCTTCACTCGTAGCCGCGAGTGATCGGTCCAAACCGTCTCTGCTCCACAATACTTCTGAGTATCGCCAAACAGAACAAGCGTTACGATCTCACTGTTCTCAATAGTTGATCCTTCGTTGTTGAAAGCTCCAAACGCCGACTTAAGTTGACTATTCGCCAGTCTCGCCCTCTTCATTAATGTCCAGATGTACCTTTCTCGCTCCATAAGTGTCGATGAAGGCTCTTGGTGCAACGCAGAAAATATCTTCTTTTCCATCAATTCAATGACGAGTTGTGTACCTCCATATGTGCATGTCTGCCTAAGTCTAAAGTAGAAGAGAGTCGGCGGGATAACCACCACCGCCAATAGACAAAGAAAAGCCCAATACACGAGTTGCTGCAGGCTGGGGTTCTTCATTTGACTAGGGACTATTCGTTCGACTGTTTCTTTGGAATCAACGTGACGTCTGTCTAATGCCATCGCATCACCCTACGCATGAACTCGTAGAAGTAATATCTAATTTCCATGCACCAATCATTTGTATAGCACATGTGCAAGAAAAGCTGGTTGTTCCAGCTTCCCAATTCGACATACAAGCCATTTCTTCGAAGTAGATTCGTATATTCAGCGGCCAATTTATTTGGGTCTCCACCAATACCAAACACCTGCTGAGTTTGTTTCCTGTCTGCATCCCCAACGTACTGCCTGCCAGATCTTGGGGCTCCGTCAACGAAGATTGAATGATTACTACTCCAGGTGTGACCGATTCCTTGCCATCGGTAGGTTGTGGACCACGCATTGCGTTTTCTTCTGAAACGAGTCTTCCGTACGCGTTGTAGGTGCGGTGGTTGGTGATGGCGATCGTTGCGGAGCCATTGAACTCAAGCAGCGCGTTGTTGCCTTCGTCCGAGTAGTTCCAGCCTGCCGGGCTGGAATCTTTATTCCGCAGCAAATTCCTTTCCGGCAGAAAGGACCTACTCGTGCGATCGCCGTTGAGGTTATACCGGAACGGCCCGTTGACGT
>JANMNK010000306.1:0-28247 GCA_031373875.1 Pirellulaceae bacterium
ATGCGATTCGTTGTAACCAAAAAATGCAAACATCACGTCGGTTTGGTTCTTGGTTAACCATTGATCCGGGGAGCCAAAATCTTGCGATCGTAACCGCAGCGTCAATTCATCGCCGGAAAAGCCAAGGTTGCGAATCACTAATTCGTGCTGGGGAAATCGAGCGTTCAACATCGTCTCCATCCAACCATCGTGCTGCATACGTTCGGCAAGCGTGTTGCCGATCAAGCTGACGTGAGCCTGTTTGTCCAGCGTGAATGTTTGCGCTAGCAGTTGCCCGAGCGGAGCGAATGCAATCACCTGGGCGAAAAGCACAACTCGGAGGAAGGCGATGGAACAAGGATGCGATGTCTTCATCTGATATCTCGAAACTTGAATGGAGCGGTTGGAAGGATCGTTGATTGGCTTGATTATCAAGTTTCCTCAACATTCGGCGGGACTGCTTATATTAGCCAGTAGCTTGTGTCTTTGCTCATGCTGTAGCCATTAAGCTGTGATTTTTTCCAAATTCTGTCGTGGCTTGGCTTTGTAAGATTCGAGGAAATAAGCGACTCGACTGGTTTGCCCAATTTGGTCCGCTACATTATTCTTAGAGCCCTGCGGTATTCTCAAATTTTTCGGACCGCACCCATCGAACTTGGAATTTTTTGCTTGATGAATCGTGGGCACTTTTATGCAATCGCTGCATACGGTTTGTGGGGACTGCTACCGATATATTGGCAGCAATTAAGTCATGTTCCCGCCACGCAAGTCGTCGCGCACCGCATCGTATGGTCGTGTGCTGTGTTGCTTCCGATCATTTGGCTTTCGGGGAAATCGGGCACTGTTACCAAGGCGGCGATGCAACCACGCGTTCTATTCCGGCAGTTGATCGCGGCTTTATTGATCTGCGCCAATTGGCTCGGTTTTGTATGGGCTGTGACGCATGGGCGTATGGTGGAAAGCAGCCTTGGTTACTTTATCAATCCGTTGTTCAGCGTCCTATTGGCAGTCGTGTTGCTCGGAGAAAGATTGCGCGGCATTCAATGGATGGCCATTTCGATTGCGGCCGCTGGCATCGGTTGGTTGGGATGGCAATACGGTACAATTCCCTGGATCGCAATCCTGCTGGCTTCGACGTTTTGCTTGTACGGTTTTGTCAAGAAGACAACCAAGCTCGATCCGGTGACTTCCCTGTCGATTGAAACGTGGCTGTTGTTTATTCCCGCGATCGGATTTATTGCTTGGGAACAATACAGCGGCTGCGGTGGAATTCTCGTTCACGGCTCGGCGACCGACTCGATGCTGCTCATGTCGGGCGTTGCAACGACGATTCCCTTGTTGTGTTTTGCCGCCGGCGCTCAGCGAATTTCGTTATCGACGATCGGACTCTTGCAGTATTTGGGCCCGACCATTCAGTTCTTGCTTGGCTGGTTGGTGTATCACGAACCCTTTGACAACAAGAAGTTGATCGGGTTCGTTTTTGTATGGATCGCTTTAGCGATTTATGCAACCGATAGCTTCATTGCCGCGCGGCGTCGCAGCTTGTGTATCATCGAAGAACCCGTTTAATCGCTATCTTACGGCCAACATTCGTTCCAGTGCTGCGAGTGACCAATGCGATGTGTCCGAGTCCACTTCGATTTGATTGACGATCCTTCCTTCGATGAGGTTTTCCAAGCACCAGCATAGATGGGCCAAGTCGATTCGATACATCGTCGCGCACATGCAAACGACCGGCGACAGAAAATGAATTTCCTGTTCGGGATGCTCTTTCTTAAGCCGATTCACTAGATGCAATTCGGTACCGATCGCCCATTTCGTTCCGGCTGGAGCTTTCTTAACGGTCTCGATGATCTTGCTCGTCGAGCCTGAAATGTCGGCCAAGTCGTTGACTTCTTGCGGGCATTCTGGATGCACGAGGATTTTGATGTCGGGGATATTGGTGCGGAACTGATTGACGTGTGCTGCTCGGAACATCTGGTGCACGCTGCAATGACCTTTCCAGAGAACCACGCGACTGTTGCGAATCGCATCTTCGGAATTCCCTCCGTTTGCATCAGCGTAGGGGTCCCATACCGGCATCTGTTCGTTGGTAATTCCCATTCTCAGGGCCGTGTTACGACCAAGATGCTGATCGGGAAAAAAGAAAACGCGATGGGTGCGATTAAATGACCAGTCCAAAACAGCTTTTGCATTGCTGCTCGTGCAGACGATCCCGCCGTTGCGGCCACAGAATGCTTTGAGTCTTGCTGCGGAATTAATGTACGTTACGGGAGTCATATCTTTCGTGTCGATAACATCGCCGAGTTGTTCCCAAGCGGAGTCGACTTGTTTGATCGCGGCCATATCCGCCATGCTGCAACCCGCTGCCATGTCGGGCAGGATGACGGCAACACGTTCTCCGTTGCGTGACGCTAGCTTCTCCGGTCGATTGGCCAGAATATCCGCCGTCTCCGCCATGAAGTGAACGCCGCAAAAAACGATATAGCGGCAATCGCTACTATCGGCGGCCAGTTTGCTGAGCTGGTAACTGTCGCCGGTCAAGTCAGCGTGTTGGATCACTTCGTCTTGCTGATAGTGATGACCTAAGATCAACAATCGACTCCCAAGCTCGCGTCGGCAAGCGGTGATGCGTTCGCAAAGTTCGTCATTCGAAAGTTCTCGGTAAGGCGCAAAAGGTTTTTTTCCGCCTGCCACTGCAGCAGCACTCATCTTGGTCTGTGTCCGTAAGAGGGATCTTGAATTAGCCAGCCGACGCAACCGTTCTTAGGGGAGCGGCAGGAATTGCCTTACACAACGTAGGACGGGTCTCCAGGCCCGTCGCATTCAAGTAGGACGGGCCTGGAGACCCGTCCTACAGGCAAAATATTTCCTGCCGACCGCCTTTTACAAGCAAACCGAACTGTAAATGCGTCGCAGCGGGTTATAGCCTTATTCTAACAGTTTGCGGCGGTGGATGGAGTCAGAACGACTGACGATTGACGGCGAATGCTTTGATTCCTTCAGCAAAAAATGCCGATAGTAAATTTTAGCCAACATGAAAACTTGGCTAGAAACCTAGTCGGCCTTAAAATCGCGAGTCCCAGCAAGCATGAAAAATCCAGATGCCAGCAGCGACTACGTTCAAAACGTGTTGCTCATCGAAGTCCCCGTCGTCGTCGAACTCGCAAAGGTTACAGTTCCGGTTTCAGAGCTCCTGAGAATTGCTCCCGGCTCGTTAATTCCAACTAACCAACGAGTTTCGGATGCATTGATTATCGAAGCCAATGGCGTTCCGATTGCCAAGGGAACAGTCACGAAGACGGGCCTTGGAAACGACATTCGAATAACCGAAATCCTCACTTCGCGTTACGGTACAAGCGACAAGCGAGCCGCTTAAATTTCCGTGCGCCGAACGCACGATTCTCCGTAAGCGAATCGGCTGTAATCAATTTCCGCTAGCTGAAGACATGCTGGCTTTGCAGCACTGCAACAGGCTCACCACGAGACGCTCGCGACTAGGAAACTTGCCAAGTATCGCCGCTGTGGAACAGTTTATGGAGGTCGCCTTTACCGCGTTTTTGGATTGCTTGGTTGGTTTGTTCGCGGACCGAGTCATCGAAAGTCGTGTTCATGACGTCTCGGAAGACACCGATCGGTTCTGGAAAAGTGGGGTGTCGCATGCGACCGAGGAGGAACGTTAAATTCGGATCGCCTTGTTCATCGTGAACCAAGAGATCGCTTTCCTTGAACTTACCGGCATTCAGATCAACAACTTCAAGGCGTAAACCGCTGAGTCGAATGCCTTTGTCTTTATCTTTTCCAAAGATCATGGGCTTGCCGTGTTCCAATTCGATCGTGGTATCGTCACGAGTCGCACGTTCGGCAGCGTAAGCCCAAGCACCATCATTGAACACGTTGCAGTTTTGATAGACTTCGACGAACGACGTACCTTTGTGTTCGGCAGCGCGCTTGAGCGTGTAGGCCAAGTGCTTGACTTGTGAATCGATCGAGCGAGCAATAAAGGTCGCTTCGACCCCTAAGGCAACCGTGATGGGATTGAGCGGATGGTCGATGGCTCCCATAGGTGTGCTTTTAGTGATCTGGCCTTCGACGCTGGTTGGCGAGTATTGGCCTTTCGTCAAACCATAGATGCGGTTGTTGAACAAAATAATGTTCACATCTAAATTCCGACGCAACAAATGGATAAAGTGATTGCCGCCGATGCTCAATGCATCTCCATCGCCCGTAATGACCCAAACAGTCAAGTCAGGACGTGTCACTTTGATTCCGGTTGCGACTGCCGGTGCACGGCCGTGGATCGAATGGACACCGTACGTGTTAACGTAGTAAGGAAAACGGCTTGAACAACCGATACCCGAAACGAAAACGGTCTTCTCGGGTGGAATTCCGATTTCGGGAAGAACTTTTTTCATTTGCGCCAGGATGGAGTAGTCACCGCATCCAGGGCACCAACGAACATCTTGGTCGCTGGCAAAGTCGTTGGAAGTAAGCACGGGCAGGGGAGCATTCATTGAGCGACTCGTTGAATTGAAAAGTACTGTACGACGGGAACGGGTTCTTCGTGGGTCAGCCTCCTGCGGCAAACCCGGATCGATCTAAAATTATTTTTTGAGTGCGAGTTCACAAATCTTGTGATGAACTTCACCGACTGAAAATGGTTTGCCTTTGATCTTATTGAGGCCAATGGCGTCGACCAAGAATTTGTCGCGAATCAACATGCGCAGTTGTCCCATGTTCAATTCGGGTATTAAGACCTTTTGGTAACGGTTGATGATTTCGCCAAGGTTCTTTGGCAGCGGATTCATGTAGCGAATATGAGCGTGGGCGACGCTGCGTCCTTCGTCTTGAGCTCGCTGAACTGCTGTCAAGCAAGCGCCGTAGGTTCCGCCCCACGAAATCACTAACAAGTCTCCCGACGCTGGACCGACCACTTGCTGTGGAGGCAATAAAGTCGCGGCATTCGCAACTTTCTGAGCACGGATGTGGACCATCTTCTGATGATTCTCCGCGTCATAGCTAATATTGCCCGTGCCGTCTTCTTTCTCCAAGCCACCGACGCGATGCATCAATCCCGGCGTTCCCGGCACAGCCCAAGGGCGTGCGAGAAGCTCGTCTCGTTGGTAAGGCAAGAAAGGGCGACCATCAACACCCAACTCAGGGTGCGTGATTTCGATTGGTGATAAATTAGATACGTCAGGAATGGCCCAAGGCTCTGCTCCGTTCGCAATGTATCCGTCCGATAGAATAACAACCGGCGTCATGAGCTTGACGGCTAACATCCAAGCTTCTTGGACGATTTCAAAACAGTCGCTTGGACTGCGGGCTGCAAGCACGGGAAGCGGTGCTTCGCCGTTGCGCCCGAACAGGACTTGCAAAAGGTCGGCTTGCTCTGTTTTAGTAGGGAGTCCGGTACTTGGACCGCCGCGTTGCACGTCGATAACGAGCATCGGCAATTCGATCATGATACCCAACCCCATCGCTTCGGCCTTGAGTGCGATACCGGGACCGCTCGAAGTCGTCACGGCCATGGTTCCACCGTAAGCTGCTCCGATAGCGGAGCAGACTGCAGCGATTTCGTCTTCGGCCTGAAACGTTGTGACGCCAAAATTACGGAGCTTGCACAACTCGTGGAGAATATCGCTGGCAGGGGTGATGGGATACGAAGCGTAGAATAATTCTTTATTGCTGCGATGCGCGGCGGCGATCAAGCCCCATGCAAGTGCTTGATTACCCATGACGTTCCGGTAGGTTCCCTTGGGGAGCTTTGCTGCGGGCACGGTATAGGTTGATTCGATTGTTTCGGTCGTTTCCCCGTACGCCCAGCCTGCACGTAAAGAGAGCTCGTTGGCTTTGGCAACGTCTTCTTTTCCTGTCGAGAACTTGCCGTGGATAAATCGCAGTGTCGCACTGATATCGCGTCCGTACAACCAGTAGACCAAACCTGTAGCAAAGAAGTTCTTACAGCGATCAACTTCTTTTGGGCTGAGACCAAGCGACTTGACGGCCTCGCGTGTTAGTCGATTCATGGGAACGCGTACCAAGCGATACTTTTCCAAGCTTGGATCGTCCAACGGATTTTTTGTTAGTTTGGCGAGCTTCAAATCTTTTTCTTCAAAGTTGTCTTCGTTAACAATCAAGAGACCGCCGGGATGGAGATCCGCGAGATTCGTAACGAGCGCTGCGGGATTCATCGCGATCAACGCATCGAGAGTGTCTCCCGGAGTGTGGACTTCATGCGATGCAAATTGAACTTGAAAACCAGAGACACCGGCCCGGGTACCTCGCGGTGCTCGAATCTCGGCAGGAAAATCGGGGAACGTGGCGACGTCATTGCCGGATAACGCTGAAGTATTCGTCAACTGCGTGCCCGCCAATTGCATCCCGTCACCGGAGTCGCCAGCAAGTCTTACAGTGATCTCGGAAACCGTTTTTATGGGTTTGGTGGGCTTAGCTGTCTCGATGGACATGGAGTTCAATCTCGATGTTCGAAAAATAAGGTCTGGGAATCTGTAACAGAAATATCGATCATTCCGGTTGTGCGGGTGAAACTATTTTGGCAAAAGCGGCAAGAGTTGGATATGGCTCATTTCCCCCAATTTGACGATTTCTCACTCTGATAAGATTGCGAAAGCTGGGAAAACGGGCCCAAAAGGAATGGCGGCCGTTCCAGACGACGGCAACGATCGGGGGCAAAAAATGTGAATTGACTAGAATCTTGGAGATTGCACGGCGGCGCTATTGCCGAATTGTGGTCGCCGCGGTTACACTTTCCCCTCTTTCAATTTTGAAAGCCGGTACCCACACCAGAGTGGCGGAATCGGCAGACGCGCTGGACTCAAAATCCAGTGCCCGCAAGGGCGTGTGGGTTCAAGTCCCACCTCTGGTATTTGGAACATTTTAGTATTCAGAAGTAAACAAGACGTCATGCCAACTATTAACCAATTGATTCGGCGAAACCGCCAAATTCAGCGTAATAGCTCGAAGAGTCCCGTTCTCGACAAATGCCCGCAAAAACAAGGCGTGTGTTTGCAAGTGAGAACGATGACGCCTAAGAAGCCTAACTCGGCGCTGCGTAAAATTACGCGTGTTCGTTTAAGCAACGGCAAGGAAGTCACGGTTTACATTCCTGGCGAGGGACATAACTTGCAGGAACACTCGATTGTGCTGATTCGCGGCGGTCGTATCCGAGATTTGCCTGGAGTTCGTTACCAAGTGGTCCGCGGTTGCCGCGATACGCTTGGCGTGAACGGACGCAAGCAATCCCGAAGTCGATACGGTGCCAAGAAGCCTTAGTGCAACGTTTGAATGCTGCCCGCATTCAGTCGTAAAACATTTGCGTATTTAAGTTGTCCATTCATTTTGCTTTAGACATTCAATTGACAGGCTATGGGAAAGATCACTGCTAGTCGTACATCGTTGCGACCGGACCCCCGATTCAATTCATTGCTCGCTTCCAAGTTCATCAATTCCCTGATGCACGATGGTAAGAAGTCCACGGCTCAACGTGTTTTCTACGATGCGCTCGATGAAATTGGCGAGAAAATCAAGGACCAGCCACCAATCCAAGTTTTTGAAACCGCGATTGAGAATGTCAAGCCTTACGTTGAAGTTCGATCCAAGCGTGTTGGTGGTGCTTCGTACCAAGTTCCAATGCAAGTGAATCGTAACCGTCAACAGTCGCTAGCTTTCCGATGGATTCTCGGTGCAGTCCGAGACAAAAAGGGCCGTGCAACCCACCTGAAGCTTGCTGATGAATTATTGGCAGCTTACAAAAAAGAAGGCGCCGCGATCACCAAACGCGAGAACACGCATCGTATGGCAGACGCCAACAAAGCATTTGCTCACTTCGCATTCTAATCGCCTGCAAGATAGCTTCTAACCAAAACAAAAAGCGTTTCCACTTTTCAAAAGCGGAAACGCTTTTTTCGTTGAGTGATTTGGCTGCTTATGTAGGACGGATTTTAGTCCGTCGGGACAACTCAACTGCGACGGACTACGATTCTGTCGGGAACGCTCATGGGCGACGGACTAAAGTCCGTCCTACATTTATTCCGTCGTACATTTATCGTGAGTTTTGACTGCGTTCTTCGATTACAGTTCTTTGATCATGATATTTCGAAATTGCACGAGCGATGGCGGGCTGTTCCATGTGCCGTCGACCTTGCTGCCGTGATGCTGCAGAGCAATTTTGCCTCGAAGCGGTAGCCCCGGTATGTTGGCTTGATCAACGACGGTTTGACCATTCAACTTAACAGTTACGGTTTCGCCTCGCGCGATGATTTCGAACCGGTTCCATTCACCAACGGGACGATCCGCTTTTGTTTTCGGTGTGACGGCAGCGCGAGTTGTGGCAGGCATCTTGGCATCGCGTCGCACGCCATACATTTCGCCCGAGCCGATGGGCCAGCACCAAATGTTCACTTGATATTTGCTGTCGCCGCGAAGATAAATTCCTGAATCGGAATCAGGAATCGCGAGCTTGATCGGTTTGCCATTTTCGTCCAAAGCATCGCTTCCGTCAGGCAGGATTTTTGCGGCGTTGCGATTCACATACGGCGTCTCTTTAATGCGCCAATCGGCAACAAGGTGGAAATCTCCGTACTCGCGTTCGGACCACAAAGACTGATCCGATTTGGATTCGCTCGATGCGTCGTAATCGATCACTTCTCCCTGCACTTTCCAGTGCCCATTGTCTCCCTCCGGAATTTTCCAACCTGCCAAATCGGTGCCGCCGAATAACGGAACAAACCCTTCGCCAGACCTAGCCGTCTCCTCGGGACCTGCGCCTGTTGAGGGTAACACGTGCAAGCGAATGTTGCGGAAGTGGCATTCACTGCCCTCCGACTCCAAGAAAATATAGCCTTTTCGTGGCCAGCACTCGGTGCCCGAAGTCACCTCTTTGCCGTTCACACTCAATTTGATTTCGCCGTTGTTGGCTACAACGCGATAGTGATTCCATTCGGGCGAACTCTTCGAAAGCTCTTCGGTCGGAAAGCTACGTGTACCACGCTTTGCGATTCGACCTTGCGGTTTCATTTTGGCACCGTGTATTGGGAAGATATCGCCGTGTGTGGTGAACCACTCATTTTTGCCGTCAGCACCGTAAGCGTTATCGAGAATCTGGACTTCGACTCCCCGAGTAAACGGAATCCCTGTTGAAGGAATCCCGTCTCCCCAAACGAAGAGGCCTGCATTTCCACCTGGCCGCATGTGACGCCATTCGAGTTCGATGATGAAGTTTTCGTACATAGCTTCCGTACGCAACACACCGGTAGGAATCCCAGTGGAAACGATCATTCCCTCTTTTGCTGTGAACGTAGATGGCGCGACATTGACCGGTACCCAGCCCGACATGTCTTTGCCATTAAAGAGTTCTACCCATTGCGCTGTGGACTGGGGTTCTTGCGCGGTTACCGGACAAATAAAAGCGAGGCACACGACAAGTGCTGCAATTCGACCAAACATAATTCACCTCATCTAAAAAGAATTTCTTGGAGATTTGGATTGTAGCACGTTGCTCGGTCGTGAATCAAATATTCGTTTCGTTGTTGCGTGTTCGGCACGGTTCAGCGACAATAACCGATCCATCAACGTTGGATGAAAGATATGCCAAGTGGCTTTTCCGTCCAATGGATGCAAAGAATGGTTACGAGGGACAGTGATGAGTGATTTGGAAGCAACTTTGGCTGCATTGCGCGAGGCCGTTCGGCTTGCTCCGGACAATATTCCATTGGCCGAACACTTTGGAAAAACACTTATCGCATTGCTCCGTTACGACGAAGCCGAACAGCTTTACAAAGGCCTCCTTGCACGCCATCCCAATTCGTCGGCACTCAAAGTTGCCTTGGCGGATGTCTATTATCGACAAAATAAAAACTCTCATGCCTTGGCCATAGTGGAAACTCTCAATTCCAGCGGAAAGAACTTTCCTCCCGCAATGGTTCTATATAGTCGGCTCATGTATCGAGCCGGTAACGTCCCAACGGCCGTCTCAAGCTACAAGCAAGCGATCGAGGAGAACCCGGAAATTCGCGACGAAGAATTCGAGAGCTTGCTAGGAATCCAGCAGAATTGGTCGCCGGAAAACGACGACAATGAACAAACAAATAGCGATGAAGTTGTCGATGGCCGCATACGCCAACAAGCGGGTGATCAACAAGATTCCAGCGAAAGCGTTCCTTTAGAAAAACCAAAAATCTCGTTCGCCGACGTGGGCGGCATGAGCAAAGTTAAAGAAGAAATCCAGATCAAGATTATTTTTCCTTTGCAACATGCTGAGATGTACGCCGCGTATGGCAAGAAGACAGGGGGTGGAATACTGATGTATGGCCCACCGGGTTGCGGAAAGACTTATTTGGCTCGAGCGACTGCGGGCGAAGTCAAAGCGCATTTTATGTCGGTCGGGATCAATGACGTACTCGACATGTGGATGGGCAACAGCGAACGGAATCTTCACTCGCTATTTGAACAAGCTCGACGACACCGTCCGTGCGTTTTATTTTTCGACGAAGTGGATGCACTTGGGGCCAGTCGTAGCGACATGCGGCAGTCTGCGGGCCGCCATCTGGTAAATCAATTTCTTGCCGAAATGGATGGGATCGATGCTGACAATGACGGCTTATTGATCTTAGGGGCAACCAATGCACCCTGGCACATCGATGCTGCGTTCCGCCGACCCGGACGATTCGATCGCGTTTTATTCGTTCCTCCACCGGACGCACAGGCCCGAGCGGAAATCATGACTGTGCTTATTACGGGCAAGCCTGTTCAAGACGTCGACACGCAACAAGTCGCAGCTAAAACCGCAGACTTTTCTGGGGCGGACCTGAAAGCCGTCGTCGATGCCGCAGTCGAAGCCAAATTACGTGAAGCGATTCGAAGCGGGCGTCCAACTCCATTGTCGACCAAAGATTTAATCGCTGCCGCCAAGACGATCAAGCCATCGACCAAAGAGTGGTTTGCGACGGCTCGCAATCACGCTCTGTACGCCAACCAAGGCGGGACGTACGACGAAATTCTGGAATATCTCAAACTCAAGTAGTCTTTGAAAACCTGGGATTCAGAGAAAGATTATGAACACAATCGTTGTCTTATACATGACCGTAGTGCTGATGGCTGTTGTGGCCGTTGTTTGCACTGCGTTATGCCTCGCTTGGTCCATCCCATCGTGGCGAAGTTGGATCGGACGGCGACCCGTAGTCTCGATCGAAACTGGTGGCATCGAGACCAGATCGCTTAATGGTTGGCCCGATGTGGTCGGAAACCTTTTGGTTTCTTTGGGAATCGCAGCGTGTGCGGGAGTCGGTTGGTATGGCTGCTATAACATACTAGCCGCGTTAATCGCCTCTTCTTGATCGCCGGACCGACGATTGCAATCATCGCCAAGATCGGCCGTGTTGCCATAAGAAACGTTTCTTACTCAAGCTAACTGGATCGTGCCGCTAACTAGAAATTTTCAAGAATACTTCTAGCGGTTCAGTTTCGGCGTGGGATGGGAGCGACGTAAACCGGGACAAATGCGTTCGCTTGCACAACTTCCGACTCCGCCGAATCATCGTGGGCGATTGTTGGGGCATGGTTGACAGGAGTTTCATGTTTAGCGTCAGCGACCTTCGTATCAGCTTTGACGAGCTGATTGTCGGTAACATGCCGAAGGATGATTTCCCGGACAATCATTTTTGAGCTTGAACTTGGCGCGGGGCATCTGACCGTATGTGAGGAAGCGACAACATGTGATGAAGTGCCAACGGTTCGAACTTTCTTTTTCGATACCATTTTGAAAAGTTGTTCTATAACGCTCGGTTGCCGATGGCTTGCTTGAGGATCGAATAGCAAAATCGATTCTTCCTCTTCGGCCTCCGTTTGCATCGAAGCAGAACGAACTTTGGTAGGTCGGTCGTTTTGAGTTTCGTCCTTGAATGGATCGCTTAACCAATCTGGAATTCGTGGCGAATCGGGATTCGATTGCTGGGGAGTTGAATGAAACGGTTCAGTATCGATTGTCGGTTTAGGAAATTCGCTGGTGTCGCGAGTACTGGTCGGATGAGAATGTTTATGCTGGTGCGGTTGATCTGCCGCGTGGCTTTGGGATGCCGCGTGGCTTTGGGTGGATGAATGATCGCATGAATCGCAACCGCAGCCGTCACAGCCTTTGCTCCGAATCGGCACGAGCGACTTGATGCTGCTCTCGACAGCGTCACTCAAATCGTTCAGTCGGTCGAGCAATCCCGGAGGGCAACATTTGTGATGATGATGGTGGTTGGAACGGGAAGCTTCACATCCGCAATTTTGCGCCTGGACAGCACCGACGGGCATTAGGAGCGCGCCAACTGTCACTAAATGCTTGAAGAATCGTTTCCGCGATGACTTTGCAGTGTTCGGCATCAGCTTTTCTCTTTTCATAGCAACGCAGTCCGCGATACGCTCCGCTTGGTAGGTGCGACAGCGGACTTTTAACATTGGTTTCCCTCCCTGTTGATCGAACCATTACATTCGGAATCCCCATAACTTTCGGAATGTTAGGAAAATTCAACCTAAATTGCCTGCCTTGTCGACTCACGGTAAGGCAGACAATCTGCCGATTGAAGGCTACAATTCTAGTTTTTCCGAGATAACACTGCTTTTATTGTGGATGAAGATGTCGACCTCCAAAAAATTGACCGACCCGTTTCGTTGCCGTGACACCTTTCAAACCCGCATGGGTGCGATGGGGATTTACCGCCTAAGCCGACTTGAAGAGCAGGGCATCGCGCCTGTTTCGCGCCTACCTGTCTCGATTCGAGTGCTTCTGGAAGCCGTGTTGCGCCACTGCGATGGATATGAAGTCACTGAGGCTGACGTTCGAAACTTGGCCCAATGGAATTCTGTCAAACCTGCTGAATTGGAGATTCCGTTCAAGCCCGCTCGCGTTGTGTTGCAGGACTTTACGGGCGTGCCTGCGATTGTGGATTTGGCAGCCATGCGTGATGGAATGAAGGCACTCGGTGGCGATCCCAAGCGGATCAATCCGCTGATCCCCGTTGACTTGGTTGTAGATCACAGTGTGCAAGTCGATTTCTTCGGCGGCGCTGATTCGCTGAGGCAAAATGTGGAAATCGAATTCGAACGCAACAAGGAGCGTTACGAATTCCTTCGCTGGGGACAGCAAGCCTTTGATAATTTCCGCGTCGTTCCTCCCAACACAGGCATCGTTCATCAAGTCAATCTCGAGTACTTGGCGAAAGTCGTTTTCAACGCGATCGATTCTTTTGGACCTGTTGCGTTTCCTGACACGTTGGTCGGCACGGATTCACACACGACGATGATCAACGGACTAGGCGTATTGGGATGGGGCGTCGGCGGTATCGAAGCCGAGGCAAACATGCTCGGACAACCACTCTATATGTTGATGCCCGAAGTTGTTGGTTTTGAGCTAACCGGCCAGTTGGCATCCGGTGCAACGGCAACCGACATGGTCCTGCGAGTGACAGAAATCTTGCGCAAAGAAGGCGTGGTCAACAAATTCGTAGAGTTCTTTGGCGAAGGCGTTTCGCGTATGTCGCTGGCCGATCGCGCGACGATTGCGAATATGGCACCCGAGTACGGCGCAACCATGGGATATTTCCCCGTGGATGACGAGACGCTCAACTACATGCGACGTACGGGTCGCAGCGCGGATCTTGTGGACTTGGTCGAACGGTACATGAAAGAACAAGGACTGTTCGGCGTCGAATCCAACGCTCAACTGAACTTTACAAAGGTTCTTAAGCTCGACTTGAGTACGATCGAGCCTTGCATGGCTGGCCCAAAACGTCCTCAAGATCGTGTGCCGTTGACGAAAGTCAAAGAGTCCTTTGCTCATCTGTTGACTGCACCCGTAGCCGACCGCGGATTCGGATTAACCGAAAAACAACTCCAAGAAAAGGGACATTTTTCTGTGAACGGTAACGCCACAGAAATGCATCACGGCAGTGTGGTCATCGCGGCGATTACCAGTTGCACCAACACCAGCAATCCATCGGTAATGCTTGGTGCAGGACTGTTAGCAAAGAAGGCAGTAGCACGCGGCCTCAAACAACAACCTTATGTCAAGACAAGCTTGGCTCCCGGTTCTCGGGTAGTGACGGATTACCTGGAAAAAGCTGGCGTGTTGAAACCGTTAGAACAATTGGGATTCAACGTCGTCGGTTATGGATGCACGACCTGCATCGGCAATAGCGGTCCACTGCCCGAAGCCGTCGCTGCTGCGGTGACGCAAGGAAATCTCGTTGCGGCGGCTGTTCTCAGCGGGAACCGCAATTTCGAAGGCCGCGTCAATCCGCTCACTCGCGCCAACTATTTGGCAAGTCCTCCGCTGGTCGTGGCTTACGCTCTCGCAGGTACGGTCGATATCGATTTTGAAACCGAAGCCATCGGCGTCGATCAAAACGAGCAACCGGTATTTTTGCGCGAGATTTGGCCGACGGGTGAAGAGATTCGAGAAACTATGGAACGATCCATCACGCCGGAAATGTTTCAAACTCAGTATCAAAGCGCTTTCACGTCTAACGATAAATGGAACGCGATTGCAATTACCGAAGGCGAACTTTATCGTTGGGACGAAGCCAGCACTTATATCCAACGCCCTCCGTTCCTCGAAGGAATCCAGCCAGAGACTCGGCCGATTCAGCCTATCAAATCCGCTAGAGTGCTGGCCGTCTTAGGTGATTCAGTAACCACTGACCATATTTCGCCTGCTGGCTCTATTTCCAAAGGAAGTCCGGCCGCTCTGTATCTCCAAGAGCACGACGTCGCTCAACGGGACTTCAACAGCTACGGCGCTCGACGTGGAAACGACCGTATCATGGTGCGTGGAACTTTTGCCAATATTCGGATTCGCAACCAATTGTTGAACGGCATCGAGGGCGGATTGACTCGACACTTGCCATCGAATGAGCAAATGTCGATCTATGATGCAGCGATGCGATATCATACCGATAACGTACCACTAGTAATCCTTGCCGGTGCCGAATACGGAACCGGCAGTAGCCGCGACTGGGCTGCCAAAGGAACCTTGTTGCTCGGGGTTCGTGCCGTCATCGCCGTGAGCTACGAACGCATTCACCGAAGCAATCTTGTCGGCATGGGCGTACTGCCACTGCAGTTCCTGCCCGGACAATCGGCAGCAACTTTAGGATTATCGGGAGAAGAAGTCTTTGATATCGAGGGCCTTGATGATTCGCTTAAACCGCGAAGCATGATTCGAGTCTCAGCAGTCAAACCCGATGGAACAAAAGTTGCCTTTGAAGCAGTCGTACGAATCGATACACCCGTTGAGATCGACTACTACCGAAACGGCGGCATATTGCCGACCGTTCTTCGAAAGCTCGCTTCGCAAAGCTAGTTACCGAACCAAAAGGTCGCTGCTCAGCGTCTGCGTTTGTAGCTACGGCGCAGTTGTTTCGACAATGAATTGGAAGACACAGTACGGATGCCTGATCCAACAGTGCATCCGTTTGAATTGAGGCAATGTCTGTGGGATACTCGCTTGCGAAACGGAAATCAACGCTGAGAACACTCAGCGTTTTCGCAGCTATTTCAATCTCACTGGCCGCAGTAGGTTCTGTCATCTTGGCGTCTGCTGGGCTGCAATGGGAATCCCTGGGGACTCTCCTATTTCGGATGGGAGGAACTGGATTTTTGCTGACCATGATCACCCTGTTTTTCGTTTTACTTTTCTTCCGGTATATCCCCCCCGTCGAAATTCAACTTCATGATGATCAAAAATACCTTTGGATATCTCCCGTTAGTCCGAATGAAGCAATCACCATCACGTCGCTCACCGACGAGCCCGTTAACATTCTGCGTGAGTTTCTAAAGCCGGAACGATCGTCTCATGTCAGGGTAGTGATTGCTCAAGATAAGAACTTGGGTGCAGATTTTTTCCATTCCTTGCTTAAATTCCCGAATTTGCTCGTGTTGGATATACAACGGAGCAAGCTAGATGCAGAGGCGTTGGATGCGCTTACCGAATTATGGAACCTCGAGACCCTGCTGGTCCATGGCGTCATTGGCCAGCGTGACGCTTTGGGCTTAGAGCTACTTTTGCCAGAAGTCAAAATCGTGTACGAATCGCGAAAAATTGGGTTAGTAAATCAAGCAATTCAATCCGCACCTCCTCCGATTCGGTTTGGTCCGAATCCCACGCAGGAGAATTTCCCTGAGGAGATAGTTGAGGCTCAGACCTCGAATAGCCCGGTTCCCAATTCACCCGTTTCAGCAGAAATCCAGTAAATTGAATTTGAATTGGTTCGTCCGAAAAGCTTACGGATTTGGACGCTTGAAGCTAAATGATTTTCGCTGCGAACTGGCGCATAATATATCCGTATCGCATATTAGAGCAAAAATCTTACAAATCTTCCCTGCCAAAAAATACTCAGCCGAAAAATCACTTCGACGTTCAAGGACTGATTGATGAAACGACTCGTGGCTAGCTTGGTGATTCTGTCGTTAATTTTCTTGGCAATCGTCACGGTCTACTGGACTATCAATCGAAGGATTGACCGCAATGGGATTGGCGGAACTGCTTCGAACGCCGAGTCCCTATCCACCACGATCGAGCAAGCTGTCAAGGCAGCTTCGCATCTGGAAAATGTGGAATATGACGAAGCAATCAAACTGTACACAGAACTCTTGGCCAATAATCCCAAACAGACTTCCTTTGTACGCAACTTGGCAATTGCCTACCTCAGCAAGATCGAGGTCTTGGTTGCTCGCTTGAACGACAAAAAATTCGATCCTGCCGAAGTGCGGGCCGAGTTGGGTGTAGCTTTGGATGAGGGTATCGTGGCGGCGGATGCCGCGATTGAGGCACAACCCGATAGCGAGGCAGTGTATCAAATCGCAGTCGAAGTACTTCGTCACAAGATTCGGCAACTGCCGATCCTTGCAGACGAACTGAACAATGAGCTTGTAGTACGGCTGAGAGGCTACATTAAAAAAATGCCGGGCAACGCTGCTTTGGCTTTGGCGTTCGACGAAACTGCAGAAGAGCTAACGTCGACTCAACCCGATCTCGTCAAGGAAGGCATTCAGTCCCTTTGGGATGCTTGGCAGAAACATCCGCGAAACATGTTCTTGCTTCATCGCCTCGCGGAACGAGCAATTTTGAACGAACCGACGCGATTCCCCGCAGCGTTCAAGGGGCTAATGGAAATTGCAAAGCCCTTCTTTGGCGAAATGGCCATTGCGTCGCCGGGTACGGATTGGGAAAAAACCGGAAACGAGATTTTGCGATTGATCGACTTGAACAAACTTGACGAAGCACAGAATTCGCCGTTTGAATGGCTGAACACACTTAAGCGTGTTTCCGGGTTTAATCCTGACAATCGACTTGTTCAACCGAAAAGCCTTGCATTGATAGATCTGTCGGATGTAGAAGCAGCCATCCGATCGCGTGCCAAGTTACAGGCAACACTTCCAACTGAAACTCAGCAATTAAAGTTTATCGAGCACGCAATCGGCGAGACGGCAGCACTGCAAGACCTGAAATTCGCTGTATGGTACGACTACGACGTTGACCTTACACCGGAAATAATGTGCTTGTCCGAAAACAAATTGCTAATTTGCCGGTGGGAGCCATCCAAGCCAACCGAAATGGAGGTGCTGTTAGAAGTCGACGTTCAGCCCGATTCCTCTGCGGTTTTCGCTGTTGACCTTTTCGAAACGCAATTCCCCGGCGCGTCCAAAGTGGATGTTGATCAGCGCAAAGCGATGCTCAAACGCAAGCATCCCGATAAGTCGTCAGAAGATATCGAAGTCATTGTCTCTCGTCGCCACGATTTGCTGCGTGATTGCCTAGTGTACGGGCCCTCTGGAATTCAGATTTTCGCTACAAAGTCAGTCATAGAAAACACAACGGGCGAGTCGACTTCCAATGTGACGATGAATATCGTCGAATCGAAAACGGGTTTAGAGTCGCTGCGGGCGGTGACCCACGTTCTGCCATGTGACTGGGATGGCGATGGCGACTTGGATTTAGCGGTCGTTGCCGAAGGGAAGCCTCGACTGATGCTGAACTCGGGCAATCGAACCTTCATTGAAACTACTTCGTACAGTGACTTCGCTCAACTCACAGACTCGATCGTAGCCATCGAATCGTGTGACTTGGATCGCGATATCGATTGTGACTTCGTCGTGACCACGAAATCTCAGGGAATCGGTGTTCTTGAAAATCTTCTCCACGGCCAGTTTCGATATCGCCAGTTGGATGCCGCTTGGAACAAACTTTCGAAAGCGACTTGCCTGTCCGTTGCCGATTTTGATGGTAACGCTTCGTGGGACTGGCTTGGTGCGACACCGGAGTCCATCGCAATTGTAGCGACCACGACGCCCGCAATCGGACAAGTCGCGCCGATTATGAACCTTGAAATCCCGATACGATCAAAGACACTGGGGACGGGCGATTTCAATAATGATTCGTGGCTCGATGTCGTGACTTGGTCAGACGATGGTGTTGTAGTGTCCGATGCACCTGGTTCGAACCGAACGACCAACGCGCCTTTGAAATTACTTCCCGGCAAATCGATCTCGGCGCTTGACTGGGCGGATAGCAACGGCGATGGCTCGCTGGATCTCATAGCCGTTACTGAAGGAAAACTTGTCGTACTACAAAATGAACCGAGCGAAAATCGTGCTTTCGTCGATTTTCGTATCCTCGGAATAAACGACGGAAACGGCGGGGGGAGAGTGAATCGATTTGCGATTGGCTCGACACTGGAGGTATTCACTCAGGGCCGTTATCAATCTCAGATTATCCGTCGAGAGCAAACGCATTTTGGTTTGGGCGCGGAACTCGCGTATAACACTCGCATCATTTTCACGAACGGCTTGACGCAAAACATTGTTTCTCCCAAAAGCAACACCGTGATCGAAGAACCTCAATTTCCCAAGGGTTCTTGCCCGTTTCTCTATGGTTGGGACGGCGAAAAATGGTGTTTCATTACCGATTTGCTTTGGAATGCACCGCTTGGTTTGCAGGTCGCAAAAGGCAAGGTCCTTCCCGATCGTCGCTGGGAATACTTGAAGATCCCCGGCGAATTGGTGCAGCCAATAAACGGCAGCTATGAAATTCGCATTACGGAAGAATTGTGGGAAGCAGCTTACTTTGATCATGTGGCACTAACCGCCATCGACCATCCGGCTGATTATGAAGTGCATACCAACGAAAAAGTCGGGCCTCCCCAAATCGCACAGCATCGACTTTGGTCCACCAAGAATGCACGGCCAATCGTATCCGCCCAGGATCAAAATGGGCGGGACTGGAAAAATGAACTGAGCCAGCGCGACGGAAAATACGTCGATGATATTGGCAAACATATTTGCCAAGGCTTGGTCGAGAAACACTACTTGGAATTGGATCTTGGCCAGATCGACCGCCAACAAGCCAATCAACTGATGCTGACTGGTTGGATCTTCCCTAGTGATACGTCGCTGAATATCGGCATGGATCAGGACCCGGTAAGGCCATCGGTCGAGCCACCTTCGTTGTGGGTGCCCGATGCAAACGGCGAATTTCAAAAAGTCCGACCTTTCATGGGATTCCCTGGCGGAAAGCCCAAGACGATCGTGATTGACTTGGCCGATGTGTTTTTAACGGACGATTTTCGCGTTCGCATCGAAACGTCGGCAGAGATTTATTGGGACGAGGCTTTTGTCGTTATTGGCGAGAACAAGGCGGACGAAATCCGACAAACACCGCTCGCTCTAGAATCCGCAGAACTCCGCTATCGAGGCTTTTCCAATGTCGTGATGACCCGTCGTGATCAACCCCATTGGTACGATTACAACGACGTTCACCAACAGCCAGCTTGGCCGCCAATCGCAGGACTTTTCACGCGATTCGGCGATGTCAAACACTTGCTGGATTCCGACGACGATCGAATCGTCGTGATGGGCTCTGGTGACGAAATGGTGATTCGCTTTGCGATTCCCGCAGACCCTCTGCCAGAAGGCTGGAAGCGCGACTTCGTACTGCATTCCATTGGCTGGGACAAAGACTGCGATTTGAATACGCTCGAAGGCCAAAGCAGCTTGCCATTGCCGTTTGCTTCCATGCAAGGCTATCCACCGCCAAGCGGTCAAATGAAAAAGGCTCGCGAAGTTGACGACTTGAATAGCGAACATTTGACGCGCGAGATTGATTTTCGGCATTTCTGGAAGAACCAAATCTCGCATTCGAGATAGAATTTGGATCGTATCATGCCTCGACCCGTTTCATCCGATATGCCACCCGTTTTGCAAGAAAAATCGGCGTCTTTTTTCACGAGAAAAATGCCGTTGCGGGCACTTGAAAATTTCTGCCATCGCATGGCTATAGGACTTCGTTCGGGAGTATCCATTACCAAGATAATGGAGGCCGAGGGACGACAAGGCTCACCGCGTCATCGCGAAGTTGGCAAGGACATGCTGCGGCGCATCATGTCCGGCGAAACACTTGCAGAATCGATGGATAATCAACAAGGTTACTTCCCGCCATTGCTCGCGCAACTGATTCACGCTGGCGAGTCAGGCGGGGGATTGGACCGTATTTTTCAATTCATGTCGGAGTACTATCGCGACCTTCGAACCGCGCGATCAAACTTCATTGCGCGAATCACTTGGCCGGCCATTCAGTTTGTCATCGCACTATTCGTCGTCAGCGGCCTTATTTTGCTTCAAGGATTGTTACAGACCAACTCGTCCGATAAACCGTACGATGCACTTGGCATGGGGCTTCGCGGGTGGAGTGGTTTTGTGACGTTTTGGGCATTTGTAATCGTGATCCTGGGCGTCCTGGGAACGATTGCCTTTGGCATTTGGAAGAACTGGCTCAATTGCCATCAGACATTGATTCCGCTTGTCCGCAACGTCCCGATTCTAGGCCCCGTATTTACCAATTCGGCTCTTTCTCGATTGTCGATGACGCTGACCATGTTGCTCAATGCGGGCGTTGATGCGAAACGAAGTGTGCGTGACGCTTTCAAGAGCACTGGGAATTTCTACTACATGAGCGGCATGAAGACGGCGGCTGATCAAGTCGAGCAAGGCCAATCCCTGGCACATAGTTTTGAGACGACAGGCGTCTTTCCTCGAGAATTTATCGAAGCCATCGAAATTGGCGAACTGAGCGGAACAGAAACAAACTCTCTCGAACGACTGGCTGCGGAATATCAAAGGCGATTCCAGTCCGCCCTTGTTCAGCTGTCGATTACGCTCAGCACGGTCACTTGGTTGGTAATTTCGGGCGTGATCATTTTTTTCATTTTCCGAATCGCGATGCAGTACATTAACCTGCTCTCCAACCCATTAGGCGATTAATACCTTTCGCTTCAGTTCTGGCGGACGCGAACTTCGGTCGTTCGACTTAGCCATCCAACCGCCAAGAACAAAAAATGAACGAGCAAGGCATTGAGCCATTGCACTGTTGACACCCAAAGGTAAATGCGGTGGACGGAGTAAAAACTCCATTCTGCAAAGATTCTGCTTTCCGCGCCATGCATCATCGCACTCAAGTCCGTGTGGCTTGCGAAAAGAAAAGCTAGAGTCAGCGAATGAACAACGGTGCTCAACAACAGTGTTAAACTACGACGCCGCCGGGCCTCGCTTAACATGAGAGCAACAACAGCAACACCGATCCAGTTGATATACCAAGTAATGCGTTCCGTCACACGTCCTTGAACATCGGCCCCTAACACGTCACCGCCGACGGGCACGACAATGGAAATGTAAAACGTAACCCCGCCTAGCCAGAAAATCCAAAGAGACGAGGCTATCAAACGGTAACCTGTTTCAAGCCGACCGACGACGACGGCGGTATTTTTGTTTTTAGCGATCAACAGTGTCCCTCTGTATTTCGGGCCAATTCAAGTCAGTCAGAGGAACTGTTGGGTTCATTTGTTTAGGGTCGAGAACGACATGTGCAATTCGCTTTCGATTCCACGTGTATGTGATGTGAACTTTGCCATCGCGTGTTTGAATAATCGCAGGATAGGAAAATTCGGTTCCCTTTTCCTTCTCTAACACGGCAGCGGCAAACCAATTCTGTCCGTCTTTACTAATAGCCACGTTGAGCATTTCTCGGCGGGAAGGAAATGTATTTCCGCGCGTCGTGTGATTGTAGACAAGCATTTGTCGTTGATCGGACAAAGTCACGGCGTCAATTCCGCTGTTTGGATTGGGAAGCGTCGTCGCGGCTAATGGACTCCAATGCAATCCCGCATCGGTTGAGGTCGATTCCAGAATCCGATCTGCCCGCCCATCGCAACGACAAAGCGCTTTCAGGTCACCGTTGGGGAAGGTAATCAGAGTTGGTTGGATTGCTCCTCCGACATCGCCGCCGCCCAGGGATTCTGTCCTGGTCCAATGCGTCCAGGGAGGTTCCGATTGTTCGAAATGCACACGCCAGCCTTCGGGTCCCTCGGTGCTTGAAGGGCATAATAGCGGCCCGCTTTTCCAAATGCCCTTATTTTTGATCGGCCCCAAAATCCCCTCGGGCAATCGCATTGGTGGAGTCCAATTTTCCCCTGAATCCGTACTTGTCGTGACCATTCCCCACCAAGTGCTTGGACTCGGTCCGACTTTGTAAAACAGATGCAAACGATTCGACGGATCCAGAACTAACACGGGATTCCAACAAGCAAATCGTTTGATTTGGCTGTCGATTTGGTGGAATTGTACACCATTGACGACTTCGACAGGAATCGACCACTTGTCTGATTCGAAACGGCTCATCCAGATTCCAACATCGGGGTTGTTCTCCTCGGTTCCGCCGAACCATGCGGCGACTAGACCGGATTCTGCTTCGCAAATCGTTGAGGCGTGGCATTCTGCGAAGGGCGCTTCTTGGAAGATATAACTTGCCGATGTCACAATTTTGGATGCTGGGGGAATGGCGGGGGCAATTTCGCAAAGCCCAAACGCAATCACGAGAACCGAAACGCACCGTCTTATGCGGATTGATGCGGCCAGGCGCTTGATTCCTAACATTTTTTCACCACCACCATTCAAAGGAAAAACTTGCCCCAGTCGTAAATGTTGATCCAGCATTTTACTTGAAACGCCTCATTATCGGTCACGACCTTGGCGGATATGCTCGGTAGTCGGGCAAATCTCCTTTGCTGAACTTCCAACTAGGGGGTGAAACTAAGTGAAATACGCGACGAACTTAAGAAAACTTTTTCCAATATTGGATTTGGAGTTGACGATCATTAGGCGACCCGTTTATCTTCTTCCCTTCCCGGTGAGCAGTTATTTGCCGGATGATGGCAGTTTGATACGTTGTCGAACTTGTTGTCTATAGTTTGAGTCTTCGAAAATCAAGGAATTTGCTGTGTCCGCTGGCTCCCACGAAGTGATACGAATTCGAATGGAGGCATACGATCATGCCGTGCTTGATCAAAGCGCGATGGAGATCGTTGAAACCGCCAAACGAACGCACTCCGAAGTGCACGGACCCATTCCTCTTCCGACGAGAATTGAACGATATACGGTCTTGTCGGGGCCAACGATTGACAAGAAAGCTAGACAGCAATTTGAAATTCGAACGCACAAGCGTTTGATCGACATCAAGCAAGCGACAGCAAGAACAATTGAAGCATTAAACAAGCTGAGCCTACCGGCGGGCGTTGACATTAAGATCAAAGCAACAGCTCGATAGGACTTTTCTTTTCATTTCGATTTCACTGGACCACAAGACGATGAGTCGGAGGTTGGTGAGGTAACAGTCTCAATAACTGGTTTTCCAGTTACCCAATTTAGGGAATGGGACTTGTCCTCATTGACAAGCGATCAAACGGAACAAAACGATGACCAAGGGAATTCTCGGCCGAAAGGTCGGTATGACGCAGATTTTCCAGCCAGATGGCAAGGCTGTATCGGTAACCGTAATCCAAGCGGGTCCGTGCAGCGTCCTTCAGGTCAAAACCGTTGATCGAGATGGGTACGATGCAATCCAGCTAGGCTTTGAGGATAATCCTCGCCGATTGGCAGCACGCTCTGAGCGTGGCCACGTTGCAGCTATCCCCAGTGTACGCAGCAAGAAATTATCCGCAGCAGGTGTGGCAGCACTGCCGAAGGCTGAATGCGAGCCAAAACGATTCATTCGCGAGTTTCGCGAGGCTAGCGATGCTACTGTCGGTTCTGAAATTCGCGTCGACATTTTCCAAGATGTGAAATCGGTCGATGTCATCGGTATTACCAAAGGCTGTGGTTTCTCCGGATGGATGAAGCGGCACAATTTTTCCGGCCAACGAGCTACGCACGGCGTGAAAAAAGCACACCGCCACCCTGGTGGTACTGGTGCAGGTACTTACCCTGGACGTACGATTCGCGGCAAGAAAATGGCTGGTCGATACGGTGGAGATCGCGTGACAATGCGGAATCTCCAAGTAGTACGCGTGGACTCCGAGGCCAACTTGCTTTTGGTTCACGGCCCAGTTCCTGGACCTGCAGGTGGTTACGTAATTATTCGCGAAACAAACAAAGTAGGCTAATTCAACAGATAGGCGACGGACAAAGTCATGGTGACATTGCCAATTTTAGATCAGAGTGGAGCCGAGGTCGGCCAATACGAAATCGACCCGAACGATATCGCTCCGTCGATCAACAAACAACTATTGCACGACGTAGTCGTAATGTACTTGGCCAACAAACGCCAAGGCAGCAACAAGACCAAATCCCGCGGACAAGTCTCGGGTTCGACGAAGAAAATGTATCGCCAGAAGGGCACCGGAAACGCTCGTATGGGTTCCAAGCGAACTCCGCAACGACGCGGTGGTGGTCACGCAAATGCTCGTCAGCCGCGATCGTATTACTATCGACTCAATCGACGTGCGGTTCAGGCAGCGACTCGGATGGCGATTGCTTCGCGATTGCACGGCGGTGACGTTGTGGTTGTAGACAAATTTGCTTTCGAAGCTCCAAAGACAAAATTGATGGCGGCTTCACTCAATGCGATTGGCGTGGGTGGTCAAACCGCAACGGTTGCGACTGCTGGCATCGATCGAACAGTTTATCAGTCTGGCCGCAACATTCCGGGAATTACGATTGCTCCAGTTTCTGACTTGAATGCGCTGACTGTGCTTCGACCGAAGAAGTTAGTTGTGACTCGCGAGGCATTGGACTGGATCAAGTCGAAGGTAGCCGGTTAGGTTTTTTTCGGTGGAGATGGGTTGGTTTTATTGCTAACCGCTAAGAGGATCAAATGACAAATTCATCGAACAAAGTGGCGTCTGCGAATTTAGTACTTTCGCCACATCAAATCGTTTTGCGACCCTTGGTCACCGAAAAAGGTGTTCATCGCGCAACACGACATAATCAATACGCGTTTGAAGTGAATCCAAAAGCGAGCAAGGACGATGTCCGGTCCGCTGTTGAGGATTTGTTCAACGTCAAAGTTTTGCGAGTTGCAACTCAAAATCGCAAAGGCAAAAATCGTCGATACAAAATGAAGCAAGGGCAGACCAAGCTTTGGAAAAAAGCGATTGTGACTCTGAGTGCGGAGCACAGAATCGACTTCTTCTAATCGGAAGCTCGTTGGTTTGGTTTGTTGTTGAGAAACAGATAAGGGTTTGAGACATGGGAATTCGAGTATATAAGCCGACGTCTGCAGGGCGACGCAATTCGTCTGTCAGCGATTTCGCCGAATTGACGGATGGTGCCAAACCCGAAAAGTCTTTACTTGTCCGGCGCCAAAAACATGGTGGTCGTAATAATCAAGGCAAGATCACCGCACGACATCGTGGCGGTGGTCACAAGAAGCTTTATCGAGTTATCGATTTCCATCGAACGAAAGACGGCATTCCAGCGAAGGTCGATTCGATTCAGTACGATCCGTACCGATCGGCACGTATCGCGTTGCTTCACTATGCTGACGGCGAGAAGCGATACATTATCGCGCCAGACGGTTTGAAAGCTGGCCAAGTTATCGAAAACGGTCCGAATGCGGCTCCCGTTGTTGGTAACTGCATTCCCATGAAAAATATCCCGCCCGGAACCGAAGTCTGCTGCGTTGAAATGCAGTTGGGACGGGGCGCGGCACTTTGCCGAAGCGCTGGTACAGCGGCAGTACTCATGGCTCGCGAAGCAACTTGGGCACAGCTTCAGCTACCCAGTGGTGAAATTCGCCGTGTACCCGGACTTTGCAGGGCTACGATCGGCAAGATTAGCAATACGGATCACGACTCGATTCGCATCGGTAAAGCTGGTCGAAATCGTTGGAAAGGCTGGCGTCCACACGTCCGCGGTACCGCGATGAATCCAATTGACCATCCACACGGTGGTGGTGAAGGCCGAACGAAGGGTGGCCGTCATCCTGTAAGTCCAACTGGCAAGCCTGCAAAGGGTGGCGGTACTCGCCGTCCACGCAAACCTTCCAATACATCGATCATTCGACGTCGACGATCCGTGCGATACGGACAGTTGAAGTTGAAATAATTAACCGTCATTAAGCAGAAACGTTTTGTATCCAAGATAGGTTCAGTACATGGGACGTTCAACAAAAAAAGGGCCTTTTGTAGACCCGAAATTGTTCATGAAAGTCGTGAAGGCACGCGATACCGGTTCAAGTCAACCATTGACTACCTGGGCACGTCGTTGCACGATCGTTCCTGAATTTGTGGGCGTTACGTTCATGGTTCATAACGGCAAACAGCACCTCAAAGTGTTTGTAACAGAAGACATGGTTGGCCATAAGTTAGGTGAGTTCGCTCCAACGCGAACTTTCCGTGGCCACAGCGGCAGTAAGAAGTAAAGTAACCGAGCGTCTAGATTAGAAGCTTTTGAAGCGAGCGGAGTAAGTCATGAGTTTTCGAGCTTGTCATCGACATGCACGAATTAGCGCCCGAAAGGTGCGCCCTCTAGCCGACTTGGTACGAGGTAAATTTGCAGACGAAGCGATGGACATATTGAAGTATCAACCTCATCGCGGAGCGCGGATGTTGGAAAAGGTACTTCAAAGTGCTGTCGGGAATGCTCAGGATCCTGAGCAGAACGGCGGTCGATCGTTTAGTCCAGAAGAATTAGTGGTCGTGGAAGCGAAGGTCGATGGCGGTCCGATGTTCAAGCGGATTCGCCCTCGTGCCCGAGGCATGGCCTTTGGAATTCTTCGACGAAGTGCGCACATTACTGTCAAACTTGAGCGTTTGGAAGATCTATAAACGGTGATTTATGGGCCAAAAGGTTAATCCAATAGGATTTCGAACGGGCGTAGTGATCGGCTGGAAAAGCCGTTGGTATGCCAGTAAGAAAGAGTTCTCTGAACTGTTGGTTGAGGATGCAAAGATCCGCAACTACATCAAGAACAATCCTGCCAAAGCACATTATCGAAATGCCGGTATCGACCGGATCGAGATCGAACGAACTCGCGACGAAGTGCGAGTGACCTTGTTCGTGGCTCGACCTGGTTTGATTATAGGCAAAAAGGGACAAGACGTTGAGATTCTGCAGGAAGATTTGCAGAACCTCATCGGACGTCGAGTGAATTTGAAGATTGAGGAAATCTCTAGGCCAGAAATTTATGCTCAGTTGGTAGCAGAAGACATGGCTCAACAGATTTCCAAGCGATCGAGTTTCCGTCGCACGATGAAGCGAGCGATTGAAACTGCGATGGATTCCGGAGCTAAGGGAATCAAGGTTCAGATGGCAGGTCGATTGGGAGGAGCTGAAATGGCACGGCGAGAAAAAGCCAATGCCGGTTCACTCCCATTGAGTACCATACAAGCCAAGATAGATTACGGTTTTGCTGAAGCAGCAACGCCGCAAGGCAACATAGGTATTCAAGTGTGGATTAATCAGGGTTCTTACGCGGGAGATGCAAGCAATGGCGCTGATGCCCAAGCGGGTCAAGCACCGAAAAAGCCAAAGAGGACGTATAAAAGGTAACGCAACCCGCGGCAACAAGGTCGTTTTGGGCGACTACGGTTTGCAGTGCATGCAACCTGGTTGGATTCGAGCTCAAACGATTGAAGCGGGCCGTATTGCGGCAAACCAATACGTTCGTGGTGAAGGTCGGTTGTATATAAGAATTTTTCCAGATAAACCGATTTCGTCCAAGCCTTTGGAAACCCGAATGGGTAAAGGTAAGGGCGAACCGGAGTACTGGGTGGCTGTCGTTAAGCCAGGAACGGTGATGTTTGAGTTAGCTGGTGTCAGCGAGCAACAAGCGAAAGTTTGTTTTGCGCGTCTAGCGGCGAAAATGCCCGTCAAGGTACGGTTTGTAAGACGTAGGCCTGCCTAGTTGTTATTGAATTTTTTAGATTTGGTTTTGAGGT
>JANMNK010000414.1:0-18007 GCA_031373875.1 Pirellulaceae bacterium
ACCGTCGAACTTACTCGGCAAAAGGAGCGACTTTCTCTACAAGTCTCACTCGCACCTGCTCCTGAAAAGAAGCGGCCTTGAGACCTCGTTAGATCTGACCAGCGACTACCGAAGTACGGGCATTCCGTATCTTGCCGCTCATCCCCGTTCCCATTTGGAACGAGGAATTGAATCCAATTCGCCAAGAACACATATCGAACAGTCTACTTCGATCTGCCTTTGCTATGTGAGCATGTTAACGCGAAACGATTTCTGTCGCGGTTATTTCATCCGCTTCGGAATCGGCTTGATAATTTTCCATCGGGGGACAAGCGCAGACCAAATTCCGATCGCCGTATACGTTATCGACTCGACCAACAGGTGGCCAATACTTGACCGCATAGTTCATAGAAGGATCGGGACAAACGGCAAGCCGCTTGGGATACGGCAACGTTTGGCTTTCGTCAAGTATCGCATCGAGAGTATGCGGAGCGTTTCGCAATGGGTTATTTTCCGCTGGCCATTTGCCCGACTTGACTTGCTCGTACTCCTCGTAAATCAAGTTCATCGCTCGGCAGAACCGGTCAAGCTCATACAGTGATTCGCTTTCCGTTGGCTCGATCATTAACGTACCAGCAACCGGGAACGACATGGTTGGCGAATGGAATCCGTAATCGATCAATCGTTTTGCGATATCGTTGACATCAACATGCGCGTCCTTGTCCATCGGTCGCGTATCGATGATGCATTCATGCGCAATCAGGCCCTTGTTGCCTGTGTAAAGGATTGGATAACGATCCTTCAAACGGTGCGCGATGTAGTTTGCGTTGAGAATCGCAACCTGCGTGGCGCGTTTGAGTCCGGCTCCGCCCATCATGCGAATATACATCCACGAAATCGGCAAAATGCTGGCGCTACCAAAAGGTGCCGAGCTCACCAACGGTCCGCGGCGATCCGCGTTGACGTTGTCTTTGGGAAGGAACGGCGCAAGATGGCTTCGAACAGCAACAGGCCCAACGCCAGGACCGCCGCCGCCGTGGGGAATGCAAAAAGTCTTGTGCAAATTCAAGTGGGAAACATCGCCGCCAAATTTACCGGGCTTGGCGACCCCTACCAAAGCATTCAGATTCGCGCCGTCGATGTAAACTTGCCCGCCCGCCGCATGAACTTTTTCGCAAACGGCTGTAACACCATCTTCAAACACACCGTGGGTCGAAGGGTAGGTGATCATAATTGCCGCCACTCGACCTTCGTTTTCCGCAATCTTAGCATCCAAGTCTTCGAGATCCACGTTACCGTGTTCATCGCATTTAACGACCACAACCGACATGTTTGCCATGTGCGCGCTTGCAGGATTCGTGCCGTGAGCACTGCTCGGAATCAAGCAAACGGTTCGATTCTTGTCGCCTCGTGATTCGTGGTAGTGCTTGATGGCCAACAATCCAGCATATTCGCCTTGTGAGCCCGCATTTGGCTGCAATGAGATGGCGTCGTAGCCTGTAATCTGACAAAGCATCGATTCGAGCTGGTCGATCATCACTCGATAACCTTGCCACTGATCGGCAGGTGCGAACGGATGGATGCTGTTGAACTCTGGCCAAGTGACGGGCGTCAACTCGCTGGCCGCATTGAGCTTCATGGTGCACGAACCAAGCGGGATCATCGCTCGATCGAGCGCGATGTCCATTTCGGACAAGCGACGCATGTAGCGCATCATCTCGGTTTCGCTGCGGTATTGATGGAAGACCGACTGGGTAAGAACCGTATCGTTTCGCAGTTGAACTGGATCGAGCAGGGATTGGGCGGCGGGGACCAAATCGGATTTGCCAAACAAACTAACGATCTGTTGCAATTCTTGTTCGGTTGTCGTCTCGTCTAAGGCAATGCCGACATCCGTATCGCTTAGCCAACGAAGGTTGAAACCTGCTGTGACCGCTTGCTTGACAAGCTTATCTGCCCCTCCGGTCGCGGTCACAGTCAACGTGTCAAAGAACTGATCGCTGCGACACGATACGCCCAGTTTCTGCAAAGATTTGTATAGTCGAGTTGTCAAACCATGCACTCGGGTCGCAATGGCTCGCAGACCATCAGGTCCATGGTAGCACACATACAAAGTGGACATGATGGCCAACAGTGCTTGCGCGGTACAGATATTCGACGTTGCCTTTTCGCGGCGAATGTGCTGCTCGCGTGTTTGTAATGCAAGTCGGTAAGCAGGTTTGCCGCTTCGATCGATCGACTGACCGACGATTCGGCCCGGCATCGTGCGTTTGAAAGCGTCCTTTGTTGCCATGAACGCAGCGTGCGGGCCACCCAGCCCAAGCGGCACGCCGAACCGCTGTGCGTTGCCGATGGCAATATCCGCTCCCAACTCTCCTGGTGACCGGAGCAACATCAAAGCTAATAAGTCGGTCGCCATGATCACGACCGAATTATTTGCGTGAGCGTCAGCGATTAACTTTTCGAATCGGCCAACCGTGCCATCCGTTGCTGGGTACTGAACGATCACACCGAAGGCGTCTGTCCAGTCAATCTTGTCTGTTCTCTCGTCGAATTCGACAACTTCGATGGCCAAAGGTTCCGCGCGGGTTCGGATGACTTCGATTGTTTGTGGATGGCAATGTTTGGAAACCAAAAAACGACGCGCGTTCACTTTGGAACTTCGATGGCACAACGTCATAGCCTCCGCTGCCGCAGTGCCCTCGTCAAGTAACGAACAGTTGGCGATTTCGAGTCCAGTTAGTTCCGCAACCATCGTTTGAAAGTAAAAGAGGACTTCGAGACGACCTTGTGAAATTTCTGGTTGGTAGGGCGTGTAAGCCGTATACCACGCTGGGTTCTCAAGCACATTCCGTTGGATGACTTTGGGAGTATGTGTTCCGTAGTAGCCTTGTCCGATGAACGAACGGAGGACTTTGTTCTGATTGGCAATTTTTCGCAGTTCTGCCAAAGTCTCTTCTTCGGTCTCGCCTGGGAGGAGATCAAGTGGCTCATCGTGGTAAATGGCAGAGGGTACGACAGTGCGGGTCAACTCGTCCAGCGAGTCGTAGCCAAGCGTCGCCAACATGCTTTGGATTTCATCGTTACGAGGTCCGATGTGTCGCGAAACGAAGGGAGAGTATTTAGTAGCCACGGGTAGACTCCTGAGTAAAAAGTTTGGGGCAATGCAAAGCGTCGACATGATTGAAGTCTTGCTCGATGATCCAAATGGCAGTTGTTGCCAAGTTGACTATTGAGAAAACTTCACGGACGTTTGCCCCTCTGTCCTTTTACCTGAGAGATCAGTTGCTCAATGTACGAGCAACTTTGCCCCTTCGGTGGATCGCGTCACTTGGACGCAATCACTCTCCAGAGAAGGTGTATCAATACCGGCGGTCCTTTTGCCTGAGCGGTTCAGGGCTGTTTTGCACCTTCGGCGTTTCGGAAAATCAGCGGCCAATGACCGCCAATAACCCGAAAACTCTCGCGCCAGATATTCACCTCAGCTTACTAGTATAGCTGGAACGTCTACTGGGCATAAGTCGCGTTTTATTTGCATTTCTTGGTGCGAATCAGGTCTCGATCATTTCGCTGTGGGAAAGTCAGAAAATTGCTGGTGAGGACGCATTCGAAAAGAAAACCTTGCTTATCGAACATTGGTATGATGCGTGTTCGCGACTAACGCAACGACCTATCACTTGTTAGCCGGAAATACAGACAATGGAGAATTGCGAAACAAAATCTGTCAGAAGTGGATGGCGGTCTGGTTTGTTCAAGCATGTTGGACTAATCACTATCGCTGTTGCTACATCGGGTGTCTTGATGTCGCGAGTCAAAGGTGGGTGGTCGCTTGAACCGCTGATTTGGCTTGCATTGGCTTGGTATCTAGGCTTGCTGTTCGTGGTTGATTTCCTCTTGTTCCGAGGACGCGGTCGGATAAAGACGTTGCTGGTAATTTTGACCGGCGTCGCGGTGCTGATCATGTTCCCGTTTTCCGCAATTCGAAAAGCAGAGTACCGCGCGCGACTTCGTGCTGATTTAGGGCAGCAAGGACGGATAGAGAAAGTTCACTTGCTCAAACAATGGAACTGGTGGGAATTACCAACCGGCGAGTGCATTCCGCGCTGCCTCGCCTGGCGAGTCCCCGTAGACGGGATCGATCGTCAATCTCAGCTATACTACTTGACGGCTAACGAATTTGCCGACTTCCCCAAATGGTTTGTCGATGAAGTCGACTTCTTGCAGATTGGGGTTGACGGAACACCTCCTCGATTCCTTCGCAATCGATTTACGCCACGGACTTTGGCGATGTATAGTCTCGACCCGTTCCGGAGTTTGCGAGAAAAACCGAGGTACAACATCGATTGGATTGACAAAGTTGTTAGTTTGGATCGATGTAACGAGATTAGTCTAATTCAAGTATGTGCTTCCGCGGCGACCTGGACTAAACTACTTACCGGCAGAGAAGTACATGAATTGTCCGTGCGAGAAAGCACAATCTCAGATGAGAATTGGCACTGCGACCTCCCTCAACTGCAATCATTAATCGTCAACGATACAACGCTGGGATCTCAAAGTCTAAAAAAACTCGTTTCCGGCAGTCCAAGCCTGAAGAAAATTGCGATATCAGTTGACCAATTCACTGACGATTTTGCAAAAGAAGTTGCAAGCAAAAGCGACTTCAATATCTCCATCGTCGGAAGCGTCGGATGGGGAAGAAGTAGGACCAGGAGTGGACTGCAGATCAATCAAGAAATTGCCTTTGATGGCAAAGTGGAACTGACATTATTCGATTTCGCCTCTTTTAATTTTGCCGACTCGCATCTGCAAACGTTGATACGCTCGACTAAGAGCACGGAAATTAGTGGTTGCACCCTTTCGTTCCGTAATGTGAAAGACATCATTGAGTTTGAGCTTGTCGACAAGGTAGTTAGCAGTGGAAATTCAATGGATTCGCATGAGTTGCAACTTCTCGTTGATTGGATCGCAGAGGAGTCTGGTGACTCTAAATTCCTCGCCACCAAGATTTACCACTTGGACGCACTACACCTTTATCTGCAAGATCCAAACTCTAGTGAATTCCCTGGGCTATTCGAGTTAATCATGCGGAAGGTCAAGAAATAACTTGAAGTGCAATGATTGCGATTAACTGACACCAAGAAACTGACATACCCATCAGCTTGGGGAGAATCTCTCGAATTTCCGTTACCCGTTCAATATCGTTTGCTTGGAAACGAATAGAACGATATGCAATGTGCTCATCAAACAGCGTCAGTTCAAGACCATTCTTTACTCGCAATCAAAAACGAGCGTGCTATGCGAAACTTGCAATTGATGGTCGGAAGCATCGTAGTTCTTTTTCTTGCCGGAGTAGTGAACGGACAACAAGCTTCCTCTAAGAATGCGACTGCTGAAAAGAAAGTGAAGGTCATTCTTCTGAACGAGGCTGGCCAACCGGTTTCTGACGCAAAAGTTCATGTTTCCATATGGTCCAAATCGCCGACGCCGCCTATTCAGGACTTCGGGTCCAATGCCGAGGGTGTTGTCGAGTTTAATAGGCCTGCTCGTTTGTCCATACTCCGTATTTGGACAAGCAAAGAAAAGTATGTACCCATGTTTTCGCACTGGGAGTCGGGACATAACGAAGGCGGAAAAATACCTGCGTCATTCAAAATCGTATTGCCAAAGGGTCATCGACTCGGCGGAAAAGTTGTCGATGACGAAGGCAAACCTATCGCCGGAGTGAAAGTTGGAGTGTCGGTTCAAACCAACGAGCCGCAAACCGGCGTCAGCATGTGGCTTGCCGAGGGCGACAACGCGGCAACCACCGACAAGAACGGTCATTGGAGTATCGACAATGCACCTGCCCAACCGGACGAAAACGGCGATTTCAAATTTTCGCTTTTTCTGACTCACCAAAATTTCATTAGCGATACGAAATGGCGCCAGGGGTTGATAGCGAGTGAGTTACGAGATGAAACTAGTGTTTCCACCATGGAGAGCGGTTACCGTATCAAGGGCATCGTCAAGTCTCACAAGGGACATCCGGTAGAGAAGGGGATCGTGGTATGGGGAGTTGATCCGTACATGGAGGCAGGATCTCAAGAAGTTGCAATCGGGAAAGACGGCTCGTTCGAGACAGCCCCGCTGACACCTGGTGTTTGGAAGCTAACCACAATCGGCGTCGGTTCCGCCCCAGTCATGAATGAGATTGATCTCAAGCGCGACTCCACATTGGATGTCGAACTTGGCGAACCCAATAAACTCGTGATCAAAGTCACCGACCCTCAAGGCAACCCCATACCGAAAGCGAGGGTTTCTATTTCGTCCTGGCGCGATATTAAATCACTGTACAACCACAAACACCCCAACGTAATCGAGTCGCACATCCCGCGTGAATGCGATGAACAAGGGATTTATACTTGGGACTGGGCTCCGGATGATAAAGTGACTATCGTCGCGTACGCAGAGGGCTTCAAAGAAACAGAATTCATCGTTTTCGCAGACCTGGACGAACAAGAAATCGTTCTAACGCCAAACATAAAATAAACAGCTCAGCCATCACGGAACTTTTGCTTGGCCGAACACACCGGATCTCAAATTTTACGCCCAATCCCGCCCCGCTGTCGCACTCCAGCTTTTCGCAAAGATTGGTTTTCTCCTTCAAAAAACATGCTCTTTTCTTGACTTTGCATCGGGCTTTAACCAATGTAGCAGTAATGGCGAGTCGAAATGTTGGGAGTGCACGAGGTGGACCAATTGGTAAAGCGTATTGTTGCGGCAGTTGCGTTTACGGTGGTGAGCAGCCTCTTTTTGGCGAGCTTCCTGCAATCTGTACTATGTAATTCCGAGCAAGTAGCGACCCGCTATCACGCAAGAAATCGGACTTCGGATTTTTTCCAGCGCGCTGCCGGTTCGGAAAAGCGAGAAGCGTCAAATCATTCGAAACGTTCCCCGAGCACCAGCGGGCGAGGACGGAATCTGCACGATTTCCGATCCTAAATTCGTAATGTAATCGGCAAGGATGGATCGCTACTTGGAGCGCTGATGCCGATTTACTTTGCGGACTGAGTACCTGCTCGGTTTCAGCCTACCGCATCCTTAAGGCACCACACGCGTTGTGAGTCGCTAGCATAAAATTGGCCTTTGCCATAACGCTGGGCAACCATCAGTGCTGCTTCGGCCCTCGAAACAAGCTGATCGGGATCATCATCCTTGCTTGCTCCTCCTACCCCAATAGAAATCGAATACTCGACCAGTTTATTTGCCGTCGGGAATACAAATCGATTCATGGACTCGCTAAAACGATTGAGCAATGGGGATAATGACGCGAGTGTCGATCTTGGCAAAAGCACGACGAGTCTCGACTGTCCGGTGCGAGCAACGATATCCATGTTGCGTAAAACGGAATCGAGATGCAGAACTTGAGCGCGCATCATGAAATGAAGTGCCACGCTACCGTACATTTGTCCGATGCGTGACGCGTCGTCGATTTCAATCGCTAAGACGCAAAAGGGTTCGCCGCCTTCTTTCCATTCTGCCAATCGTTGGCGAATGCTCCAAAACAAAACCGCACCGTCGCACCAGTTTGCACGATTTGTTCTTAACGCCAAAGGCAATGTTGTCTGTGGCGTTTGGATTTCCTGTAACACCGCAGCGACTTTCTCGCGAGTGCTCAGGTCGACAACCGGTCGAGGTGCACTCGTTGACTTGGAATCGAACTGGATGTCTTCGGTTGTCGCCAAGTGAAGATGGCGGCCAGCATACCAAAAAGTGCGATTTCGCCCTGCTTGTTTTGCGGCATACAACGCTGCGTCGGCCCGTTGCAACAAATGTTCGCAATGATCTTGACGAGCCAGCATGGCTAGCCCACAACTCATGGAAAAACTGAGGCACTGACCTTCAAAACTGAAACGTGTTTCGCATACGATTCGCCGAATTTGTTCTACTAAGTCAATAGCTTCGTCGATCGAAGTGCCGGAGATGACCAACGCGAATTCTTCGCCTCCGTAACGAGCGACGAACGTTTCGGGTAGCAACTGCTGTCGAATTAATTCGCCAAGACCTCGCAAGACAGCATCGCCAACATGATGGCCAAAACTATCATTTATTGTCTTGAAATGATCGATATCAAAGAGGGCCAACATCAACGGGCAGCTAGTTTGCTGAGCGGCAACGCATCGTTCACTAAACTCACGGTCAAAGGCTCGTCGGTTTGCCAAACCCGTCAATGAGTCGGTCTGGGATTCACTGGAACGAGCCATTAGCTGAAGACGCAATTCGTGGTTTAGCGTCTCCATCTTGCTCACATATTGTCGCGACTCGGTGGCAATCGATTCAAGTTCGCCGAGTTGGGACGAACAAATAACGAGTTGCTCTGCTAACGCTTCTAGGCAAGCAGGTTCGATGGCCGAAGACTCTTGATGAAGAAGTTGCTGAATGCTGTCGATCTGCGCGATTAGGCCCGCAATTTGCGATTCCAAGCGCGGAGCCGCGACAGGCTGTGTGTCCTGCACGTCGATCTCAAGCGAACTATTATGCATCTTTTCCATGATTAACTTTTTCATCGACGCCAAATCAATTCAACACAACATTCTCGCAAAATTGTTTAGTCGATATCGGCCAAGGCAATGCGAACTTGAAGGATTTCATGGCGGACGACTTTGAAAGCGTCGATCACCCTGGGGTCAAACTGAGTGCCACGACCTTCATCCAAGATCGTAAAGCATTTGTCGATTGGGAAAGCTGGCTTGTACGGTCTTTTGTTACTTAGAGCGTCGAACACGTCGGCAACGGCGACGATTCGTCCGCTGATCGGGATGTCTTCGCCGGCGAGCCCAATCGGGTAGCCCGTTCCGTCCCAACGTTCATGATGTGTCAAAGCAATCTGTGCCGCCATGGTCAAAAGAGGAGACGTATGGACATTGACCATCATTTCACCAAGCACGGTGTGGGATCGCATCGTTCGCACTTCGAAGGACGTTAAGGGCTCAAAAGCTCCTTTTCCCATTGCAACATGGCGTTGCATGATTTCAAACTCTTCCGGCGTGAGTTTTCCTTCTTTGAGAAGGATGGAATCCGGAATTCCGATCTTGCCGATATCATGCAGTGGAGCTGCGTTTTCGATCAGTTCACATGTTTCGTCTTCGAGACCCATTTGCCGCGCCAGCAGCCCCGAATACTTCCCAACTCGTATGACGTGCCGACCAGTTTCGTTGTCTCGATATTCGGCGAGTCGAGCAAGACAATGAATAAGCTCCGTTCTCGAGCAAGACAACTCGGCTGTACGACGCCTGACCTGTCTCTCAAGTTCTTGATTGTAGTTTTGCAGATGGGCAACGTGTGACTTTAGGAGGAGCGCATTGCGAACCCGAGAAAGCAATTCAGTCATACGTAGTGGCTTAGACAGTAGGTCGGTTGCACCAAGCTCAAGAGCCTGGAATCGCAGCGATTCATCGTCCGATGAAGTCATCATGATCATCGGTATGTGAACGAAAACAGGGTCCTTGATTACGGACCTCAGAATCTCCATTCCGGAAACCGGCATGCAGACATCGCACAGAATCACATCGGGGCGTTGAGCGGCTATGGCCTCTAATGCCGTCTCCGAATCGGTATGAATAATAATCTGTCGATATCCGCCTTGGCGTAAGGCTCGTTCAATCATCCGTACATTGATCGGCTCGTCGTCGATAATCATTAACCTAGCATTGCCTGGCTCCGTGGGAGAATTTGCACTTACAGACGACTCTGCCCTGGAACTAATCCCGACACCATTTGAATTCCCCGTTTTCGTTACAGGAGATAGCTTAGCCCCAACGTGAAAATTCTCAACTGGAACTGGGTTGTTGTCGGGGGATATGTTTTGCATGACGATTGATCGAGTTAAAAAGTATGGACTAAGTAAGCAGTGCAACGATTGTTTAAAGAAACTCTAATTCTTCGTAAGCAGGGAGCTTCGAAGGGCAGGCAGGGCCGTCAAGCAGCGTTGAATTTCGGCCTCCATTAATAAAGCCTCGGCCAATAGCGAATCGACGTCGGAATCTGCATTTCGAAACTCACGATCAACGGTACACGATCGCTCAAAAAGCGATTTGGCAGACAAACTCCCAGACACACCCTTGAGTGCGTGCGCTATTTGCCAAAGTTTTTCCCGGTCCTTACACGCAACAGCTTGCTCGATCGCTTTCAAATTGCTTTTCGCACAATCTGAAAACATGTCGAGCAGTTCTAATGCGAAATCGCAATCACCAAAACATCGTTCGAGAAGCTCTTCGCGACTAAAACTTGGTGCTACGGACTGTTGGGCTGGCGATGGGAGGGAGTTTTCTAACGAAGCTTTTGGCGTCACTGGCTCCGGTTGCTCCACAAGCAGTAGCCATTTATCAAGCACTTTAACCAACAGTTTTCGGTCGATTGGTTTAGAAAGATAGTCGTCCATTCCCGCAGCTATGCACAGCTCGCGGTCGCCGGTAACCGCATTCGCGGTTAGCGCAACAATAGGAAGTGGCAAACCACAGCGAGCCCAACCGCCCTGTTGTTTTTCGCCTAAACGAATTTGTGCAGTAGCGCCGAATCCGTCCAATATCGGCATTTGGCAGTCCATTAAAACTAGATCAAATTGACGATTGGCAGCTTTCTCTACTGCTTCCTGACCGTTCGAAGCCACGCTGCATTGATATCCCATTCGAGACAACAATTCGCGGATGACCAGTTGATTGATTTCATTGTCTTCCACAACCAGTATTTCCCGAACAGTCGGTGTTGCGTGTTTCGGAGCGATTTCTGTTGCAATTTGTTCGCTGAGAAGTTCCGCTTTCTGGCAGCTTGCACTGATCACCGCATCAAAAAGGCGGGACTGGCGAATAGGTTTGTTCAGATAGGCCTCTAATTTCCATTCTTCTAGTTGCTTGCGTGTCAGGTCTTCGCCCATGGAAGTCAACATGATCAATGGTAATTTTGTAAGTTCCGAGGTGTGGCGAATGCGTTCGATCAGTTCGCGTCCATCCATATCGGGCATCTGCATGTCGAGGATCGCCAAGTTATACGGATTACCCGCGCCGACTGCTGCCTTCATTCGCTCGAGCGCTTCAGGTGCGTAATCGGATACGTCGCATCGGATGCCCCATCGGCGCAAATGCGAACTTGTAATCTCAAGATTGGTCGCGTTGTCATCGACGACCAGAACACGCAAGTGTTGGAGGCTCGTGGGATATACCGAAGGGGAGCCTTGGTCTTGTGATATAGCTAGGCGTGCAGTAAACCAAAATGTGGAGCCGACATTCGGCGAACTATCGACGCCGATTTCTCCGCCGAAGAGTTCGACTAGTTTTTTACTCAATGCCAATCCGAGGCCAGTGCCGCCGAAACGTCTTGTCGTGGACGCATCGACTTGCGAGAAGTTTTTAAACAGCACATCCAAACGATCCTCCGGAATACCAATTCCCGTATCGGATACTTCGAAACGCATGACGACTTCATTGGCATGGCTCTGCGCGATTTTTGATCGAATGACAACTTGGCCCTGCGACGTAAATTTCACCGCATTACTCACCAAGTTGAGAACGATTTGCCGAAGTCGATTGGAATCGCCCTCGAGCATCTTTGGAATGTTGGTCGCAAGATCGCAGCAAATCTCGACGCCCTTGGACTGGGACTTGGCAGCCATCATTTCTGCGATGTCTTCCAACATGCCACGAAGATCAAATCGAACGGGATCCAACTCAATCTTTCCGGCCTCAATCTTTGAAAAGTCCAGAATATCGTTGATCAAAGTGAGCAAGCAGTCGACGGACGTTTCGGCACATCGAACGTATCGTTTTTGACTGTCATCAAGTTCCGTCGTTGCCAGTAGTTCGAGCATACCCACGATTCCATTCAAGGGGGTTCGAATTTCGTGACTCATATTGGCAAGGAATTCGCTTTTCGCTCGACTCCCTTGCTCTGCCGCCTCTTTCGCTATTCTCAGGTCGGCGGACCGCTCTTCGACAGCTTTTTCAAGGATTTCAAGTTGATTTGCCTGCTCGATCCGCAACGCTGCCTTGGTACTGAGAGTCATCGCCAGTTGCCGGACTTCGACGGCTTCAAACGGTTTCTTGAGGATCAGAAATCGATCGGAGTGACCAAGCTCAGCGACAATTTCACGCCAAGAGTAATCCGAATACGCAGTGCAAATAACGACTTCAAGATTTGGGTCCACTTCCCAAAGGCGTTTGATGGTTTCAATACCGTTCCAGCCGGGCGGCATACGAACATCGACAAAGGCCATGCTAAATCGCTGGCCCTTGCGCGTGAAGTCCTTCAATATCTCGAGCGATTGTTGACCTTGCAATGCCGAACGGATCACAAAATCCTGACATTGCGAAGCAGGATCGTTAACCGAGACCGCACTGCCAAATAGATCCGCTTCGGCAGCCGAAAGGTGATCGACTTCTACCGACTGAAGGATCTTTTTAAAGTCTTCGTGAATCGAAGGATTATCGTCGACTACGAGTATGTGTTGTTGAGAGACCGATGTGGACATAGCGAATTCCTAAAATCGACTTTCTTGATCAATGTTGTTATGTGCGGCGATCGTGATTGCGCTGAAATGTTGCGGAGTTGTCTTTTCCGCAGCGATGACTTTTCCCTGAGGCACTACATTCGGCGCTAGAATTCGGAAGGTGGCACCTTGACCAACGCCCGAGGAATGGGCTGTCATTTGCCCACCCGTTTCACGAATTGCATTCGCGCAATAATGGAGCCCGAATCCATTTCCATCCAGTTTGGTCGTAAATCCATGCGTAAAGAGTTTGCTACGAACTTCGTCGTTAAAGCCCACTCCCGTATCGGTAACTTCGATTTCGATTCCATCTTCGTCCACTCGCCGAGCGACAATTGCCAATGTTCGTTCGTTCGATGGTTTACCCGCCATGGACTGAACTGCATTGCGAACTAAGTTGACGAGTACTTGCGTCATCTTGCTCTTGTTCAATTGCAGTTCCGGCAAAGGCGGTAAGTCAATTTGCACTTGAATTTCGGAAGAGCGAATGAACTCTTGATTGATTTGAAGAACTTCGTCGACAAGTTTTTCGAGCGCAACGTCTTGACGAAAATTCGACCGTCCAGCGAAAGTTTGTTGAGTCGCAATCGCATCACGAATATGTCGGACAGTTTCCTTGAGACGAGCAATCTCTGTTTGGGTGTCCGTTTGTTCCCGCAGGAGGATGTCGTTCAAATTGCTGAGATAATCGATGAGCTTGAGACCGCGAGCGTCTTTTCCAAAAAACTCTGCCGCACGAGGGGCTTGTTGTCGCAATAATCTGGTGGCTTGCGTTAGCCCACCAAGTTTGGATTTTGCAATTCGTTCGTCAAGCATTTCCACGGAGCAGTTGGCCGAGTTGACCGCATTGCCAACATTGTGAAGCACTTCGGATGCAATTTCCGCCATGCCTGCACGGTGAGCGACATCCTGGACCTTCCTTCGCGAAATATCAAGGTTCTCAACCATCTTGTCGAACTCTGTTGCCAGAGATCCAATTTCGTCCGAACGCGAAAAGTTGAGTCGTGCCTTGAGATCATCAAATTTCCCAACGCGAATTGTATGGTCCACCATTCGCTGAAGCGGTCCGACAATTCGCCACCATAGAACAGCCCACATGGTCAACAAAGTTGACACGCCACCGGCGACGCTACATCCCGTAGCCAGGTACGCGGCCATTCCACCTTTTGCCGAAATATCACGTTTGACTTCGACTCGAAGCACAATTGCGGGCTTGTCGTAAATATCCTTCAAGACCGTGTAAGCATGAAGGTTGGATTTATCGACCAATTCGATCAGCTTATCGCTCGACCTAGCTCTAGATAGACATCGTTTTGCTGGTTCCGGCAAGTCTGCGCTGGTGGCTTCCCAAACCGACAAGGACGTATGCGTCCTTCGCGAGAGGCTGTCGACTTCGACGGGGTTTAGAAAGCGGCCCATGACGACGGAGCCTCGAACAGGCCCTTCTCGTCTGGTCGTAATCATCGGTCGAGCGGCCAGCAGAACAGGCCCCTTGCTGCAAAGGATGATTCCTTGGTGCGCGTCGTCCGTGTTTTCATGAACTGTCAACGGATTCGATTTGCCTTGCAAGAACTCGAACAGGTCGGGAGCTTCGATGGCCTCGAGTGTTTCCATGTCGCGAGCCTGACCCCAAACAATTTTTCGGTCTTTGTCGAGGATACAAATCAAATTGATATGCGTGCTTGAAAAAGCTTCATCAACCAAATTTCCTTTGGCAAATTCTTCGTTGTGATCCTCTACATATTGATAGCTGTCATCCCAAGCCGACCAGTCATTGGCGATGTTAGAAAGTGTATCGATGTCTCGCATCAAACCATCGACACACCGGTTAACATCGCGAATCGCAGCTTGTCGCTCCATGTCTTCAAACGCCGGCATAACAACCAGCGACTGGACGGCATAGGTCATCGCTACGAACGCAGCAGATAGCGCCAGCAGCAATGCCGCAATTTGAGTTCTCAGTGACAAAAAGACGCCCTTTGTTCAAGCCGAATTTGCAGCGCAAGTGAATAAACTAAGCCAAAGTTCGAATGCAAACTCGGGGAAATATAGATTACAGACTGCGCGAACCATCCTCCGAATCGCTTTTTGTTGGGCAGGTTTGCAAACTCACGACGTCGTTAAATACTGCCAAATCGGTACAAGTGTTGCGATTAGAATTTTGCGACTCAATTCATGGTCATGGGTCGATACCAGACATGCGGCTTTTTTCGAACGCCGACTGGTCTTTGTGGGAAGCATGTATGCTTGCTAACCGGGGCATTCCCCTTGTTCTTTTTCTCACCGCTTGCCTAAGTACTTTCCCCAGCGCTTTCGTGCGCTCCGAAACGTCGTTGGCGTCTGGCTCCAGCAGCACGGGCCATTCCGAAACCTCACTGTCCGCGTGTTACACGCATGCTGGGCGTCGGAATTCGGCTCGGTTTTTTTCCAAATTGTCTTTCGAGTATCGCTTTAAGAAGCATCGATCACCGTTCGCCTCGGACCAGCACCAGACACGGGAGACAGCAGGTGAAAATCATATATCAACTCTCCAGAAAACGGGCGCCCAAGAATCAGCAAAACATCGTTTTATAAAATCCGACATTGGCCAAAATGAACTGGCAAACCCGCGACCGTCCGACGACTCAAACGATGATTTAAAGTCTGGCGAAGAGGATTTTCAAAACGAGGGCGAAGGCTCATCGGACTACTCCAACGATACAGGAGAGACCGAAGAGCAGGCAGACGAACAGGACGAAACGGGCGGGGAAGCAGATGAAGGGATAGCAGCTACTTTGTTTGGCGAACGCCTGCATCGAGCGGGTCCGGTTAATGCCGAATACATCTACTCGGGCGGTGTTCATAACAATGCAAGAGGCGGCATCAGTACCAAAAATGCAACGCGGTATCGTGGAAACCTAGACTTGGCACTAACTCTCTCCACCGACGATGCCAATTGGTGGAATGGTGGGAAAGTCTACGTATACTTTCAACAGAGTCACGGAAAAACGCTTTCTCAAGATTTCGTGGGTGACGCTCAGTTTTACAACAATTTTGACAGCGCCCCCAAGCCACAGGATCTAACGCAGCTTGGAGAATATTGGTACGAACAAACCCTTGCAGATGAACTCATGTCGGTAAGATTGGGTCGCCAGGACCCCAACACGGATTTCGCGTTTGCTGACTTGGGAGGTGACTTCATCAACTCATCGTTCGTCACACTTCCTAATGTTGCGATGCCAACTTGGCCTACGCAGACTTTGGGCGTTTCTTCCCTTGTACAGCTTAGTGACAAGCTGCGGGTGGGCGGCGGGGCCTATGATCATGGTTCAGATATTGGACAGTGGTGGTCGACATCTGTTAATCGGGGCATGTTCTTTATTGGCCAAGCTGACTACCAACCATTCACTGGCATCGAAGACTCGCGAATGACGCTCATTCGATTCGGTAGTTGGTACACAAGCAGCGATACAGCATCCCTTGACGGGCTGTCGGTGTTTGAAAACAACTACGGCCTGTACACGACGGTCGACCGAATGCTTTTTAGCGAGCGCGATGATGCGGAGCAGGGCCTCGGTGCCTTTTTTCAGTTTAGTTGGGCTCCCCCGGACCGAAACATCCTGGATCGCAATTACGGAGCGGGCCTTGTCTATCGCGGACTATTGCCCCACCGAAATGCTGACACGATAGGAGCTGGTTTCTCATTAGTTGAATACAGTCCTGTCCAATTCGGCCTGACGGGTGCAACCGCTGAAAACGCCATCGAAGTTTTCTATAAAGCTCGCGTTCGTGACTGGCTGACATTGGAACCCGATCTTCAATACATCGCCAAACCTAGCGGCCTGGAAAGGGACGCGTTGGTCGTAGGGTTCGTTTTTGAGGCAACACTTTAAGGTCACTACCCACGTTGCGTGGCGGCTATCTCCCGTTGGCTTCGGACAACGGTAAGCGGGCTTGGCAAATCCTGCGGCCTAGTAAAAATACAACGCTCGACAACGTATCTGGTCTAAACATTTTGCCAAAATGTGGAAAATCTTTCCTGGTGCGCCTTTCTGGCCATCTGAAAAATAACGGCAAGTTGTCGTCCTTTGACGTATAAATTGCGTCGTACTTATGGACGCTGAAAGGACTAATCCCTCCACCAACGGTGCTGTGTGGTATACCAAGCCAAAACCGCCAAAGAGGTTAGCTTGAAGTTTTGTATGCGATTGATACTTTAATCACGACAACCGCATTCGGTCTTCATCGACGGTTTTTCCCGAAACTTGCCCGATTGGTCTTCGAATTGACGCCCAATTCCGCGTTTTTCCAGAATCACCCGCCTCGTTGTTGTTCCTTCCCATGTCCTTGGATGATTGGCCTTTGCGATACGATGCTCCGTTGCAGCATTGCCATTCGGTTCGCTCCGTGATGGGTTGTCTTGGGTACATTCTTGTCGTTTAGATGTGAGTCATGCTGATGTCATCTGATTCGAAATTCAAGCTGGAATACATTTGGTTGGACGGCTACCAGCCAGAACCTAACCTCCGCAGTAAGACCAAGATCGTTGGTAAAGAGCCGACGTCGGTTGCCGATTGTCCTGTCTGGGGATTTGACGGTAGCTCGACGCAACAAGCCGAAGGCAAAAGCTCGGACTGTGTGCTCAAACCGGTCGCGCTTTATCCCGACAGCACGCGAAAAAATGGCTTCCTAGTGATGTGCGAAGTCATGATGCCTGACATGACCCCGCATCCAACCAATTACCGTGCAATGGTGGAAGATGAAGCTGATCTTTGGATCGGTTTCGAACAAGAGTACTTCTTCTACGAAGCTGGCCGACCGCTTGGATTTCCCGGCGAAGGTTACCCTGCTCCCCAAGGTCCGTACTACACGGGTGTTGGCTATAAAAACGTTGGCGATATCGCACGACAAGTTGTCGAAGAGCACATCGATATCACTTTGGATGCTGGAATTGAAATCGAAGGTATCAATGCCGAAGTGGCCAAAGGCCAATGGGAATTCCAAATTTTCGGTAAGGGTTCCAAGAAGGTTTGCGATGATATGTGGGTCGCTCGTTATCTCATCATGCGACTGGCCGAAAAGTACGGTTTGGATATCGAACTGCATTGCAAGCCGATCAAGGGCGACTGGAATGGATCGGGCATGCACACCAATTTCTCGACGGATATCCTGCGAAACAAAGGCGGTAAGGAATACTTCGAGAAGCTGATGGCCGCTTTCAACGAGTATCGCGACGAGCATATCGCCGCTTATGGTCCCGATAACCACTTGCGTCTGACCGGTCTGCATGAGACTCAGTCGATGGACAAGTTCAACTACGGCGTTGCGGATCGGGGAGCTTCGATTCGAATTCCGCACAGCTTTGTGAAAGACAACGCCTACCGAGGTTACTTGGAAGACCGTCGTCCGAACTCGCAAGCTGATCCGTACAAGATCGTTTCGCGAATTCTCAAGACCATCAAGACGGTCAGCTAATTGCCGCTGAATTGTTTGTTCGCTTGATCCTTAGACGCCGCTCCATTTCGATGG
>JANMNK010000420.1:0-10358 GCA_031373875.1 Pirellulaceae bacterium
TTTCTTCCGCGAGCGTTCGATGACCTGGATCGTCGTTGGCACCAGGCAAGTCTAGCAGAAAGGGTTGCGGGTCAATGTTGGAAGTCAGAAGGAGGCTGGTCTGAGCGGTGGTTGACGACCCGATTCGGCCCAAGTCCATCGCCGTATCGAAACTGCTTCCTAGACCGTACAGGATTACCGGCGAGTAGCTTAAAGGTTGCGTTCCAACGACCGTGTTTCGATTGCCTTCGAGAGATACACTCACCAACGAATTCGCGCCCGAATCTTGTGCAATCGCTTGAGCGACTTGCAAAGCAGTCGTTGTGGTGCTTCTCAGATCCACGGTAATGGCATTACCATTCGTCGTTACGACCGGAGCACCACCCGCTCTCGTATTGATGAAATTGACGCGAATCCCGTTGCCCGTCTCGCCAAGTAACTTCGAAGTGAACTTCATGCGAACCGCAGAATTGGTATTCAAATCGGTAATCGCAGTCGCCGAAGCTTCGCTGGCAACCGGCGCGATCGGGCGAGACTCGCGGGTCCCAACGCGCAATCGCCAAGTGTTTTCCGTGCTTGATGAGCCGTTGAGAATGTCGATATCGCGATCGAACTTGAGCGTCACCGAGTTCGACGTCGCATTGTACTTGGCCGAAAGCGGCGTAAAGTAAATGTCGTCTGTATTTCGAACCGAATCCTGAGTTAGAATCAACTGATAAAAGGCCGGGTTCTCCGCAGATCGCGCGGTCGGCTTGCCCAGCGCATTGTTCTCTACCAACAGTTTGTCGTTGTCAAAGAACACGACAATCGTATCCCGCTGTTGCACCAACTGACCGTTCACACGGTAAACAGGTTGCGGGACAACCGACACGACTTGAGGGCCAAGATCCAAACGGAAGTCGATGGTGTCTTTGCGACTGTTTGGATCCGAAGGAAGGAATTCCCCGGCGGGATTGCCTGGCGAAGCAACATTCTTTAGCGCGACAATTCCGTTCGCAGGATCGTCGAAACCGAAAATCTCGATTCGATAGTAGTCATCCGGCAAATTATCGGCAAAGCGATAGGTAACTTCATTTTCATTCGGCGCGCTGCCTACCGTTACGTAGCCGGGAGGGACCGGCAAATCGTTGGCGTTTGCTATGGAAATTGGAGAGTATGATTGTGGATCAATCGATCCTATGACCGTCGTATCAAATCCCCCCGCAATCGCTGCGGTTAATCGCTGGGATACGGCCACACTGCCGTTGATCGCGTTGACTAGATGCTTGGCGGTAGTTGGAGTTGTGGCGTTGGAGTTAAGCGTTACGGAAACGGTGTTACCTGAGACGGAGACTGCGGGTGCAACTCCATTCCCCAAGTTCGCGCGGGTAACTTGCATGGTCATGCTGTTGCCAAGCTGCTTCGAGGTCAACTGGACGTTGACTTTCCCGACCGAACCGAAGTCGCTGGAAACACTTGCCAAACCAAATGATCCGTCACCGCCGGATCGCGTGATCTTGATACCAGCCAGCGAGTTCGCATCGATAACTTGCGAATCGTCAAACCGGAAGACCAACTCGCGCGGGGCAACATTGCGCACATCGCCGTTATTGAGCAACTCACTGTTGTTCGGCTGAATGCCAATCAACTGAGGGCCAGCCGCCATCAAGTGACGAGCTTCTAACGACTCCAGCAAATGCTGACGAAGCTTGTTGCGAGATTGTTTTTTCGCATTTTGCTTATCGCTAAAGAGGTTATTTTTGTCGGAAGATTTAGTGCGATTCCGTCGGATGGCCATTACCAACCCTCGAAGCTGTGACGATACCCCGCTGACTCAAGAAAATTTGAGCGCGAAGCCATTGCCGGACAAGGAAAATGAACGTCAAACCAAAAAAATCAGGTCGAATTGAGACCGTCAGTGTCTTGGCAAGATGCATGTTTTGGGAAAAGTAGACAGTTAGGGTCGATTATAGTTGGGGGCTATTGCGATGCAAATTTGATCGCTGTCGACCTATTTAATTTGGCTACATTCACCATTCGCTCGTCTGTCGAAGAATTGCACGGGCACTAAAAAGGCAGGATAAATTAGTGGTTATTGATAGTTGCTGCGTATCCAAATTGGATCCAGACCAACTGCCACCCCCTGGTTAGGGCCCCAAAATTTCGGCAGACTTGGACTTTGTTTGGATGAAACACATAACACTAAGTTCCGATTTTTCAATAAAAAACCTAATGACAAGCGGTGCAACCGACAAAAACTGCTGCCGTTTTTCGATCGCCAAGCACGAAATGCCTGCAAATTCGTCCAGGCATTCGCATTTCGACCTTTTCTTGGAGTCTCAAGGCACGTTGATGACATGGGAGCTTTCAAGCCTGCTCACATCTCAAAACAAACAGGTTGTGCGACGTCTTGCGAACCATCGACTGTTGTATTTAGACTTCCAAGGACCTCTCTCGAACGATCGCGGAACCGTCAAATTAATCGATTCGGGTTCTCTGGAGTGGGTAACTTTGGAATCAGAACGACTAATAGCCCGCATAAATGGGCAAGCCCTAGCTGGATTATTAACTCTGACATCAGACACTAGCTCGACCGACGACGTTTGGAATCTGACTTTTGAGCCTGTCGTGCTGAGCCCGCAAAGTTCACGAGACTAATACAGTTTGACTGCATCGCAAACTTCTTCAGCAGCAATTCTCGCGTTCTTCAAAAATGGCGGCTTTCGTCGATGCGCCTAGTGGCAATTCTACGCAGCCATGATTAGACTTTCCGCATTCCGAATAGTGCTGGCTAAAACTCATTTCGCTGAACGCAACCGGCTAAAGACTTTGGATTTCGAAAGATGTTGTCCCAAAGTCTTCGTTGAGCCAGTTGCTGCCTGCTTAGCTTGATAAAGTTTTCCCGCACCTTGTTCCAGTCCAACCTTCGATCCCCCTACTCCACTCCTTTATCCAACAGGTCCCCAATGAGCAACCAAACTAATCCCTCGGCGCCTAACGCCCACCGGCTACTCTGGGCGGGATTCATGGCCATTCTCGCAGCCGGTGTTGGCTTCTCCGTACGAGCTGGAATTCTCAAGCAATGGTCGGAGCAGTACGGTTTTACCATGACGGAACTTGGCCAAATCACCGGTGGTGGATTGGTAGGATTCGGCATCATTATCTTGATTAGCTCCTTCTTAGCCGACGCAATCGGATATGGTCGCTTGATGTGGATCGCGTTTTTGACGCATCTCATCTCGGCAATTCTCACACTCGCAACCGGATGGGCTTTTAGTGTCGGTGGAAAAGATGCCGCGTATTACTGTTTGTACATTGGGATGTTCCTCTTTGCCGTTGGCAACGGTGTTTGCGAAGCGGTTGTCAATCCATTGGTTGCTAGCCTGTTTCCCAAAGCAAAAACGCACTACCTCAATATTCTCCATGCCGGTTGGCCGGGCGGTTTGATCATTGGCGGTCTCATTGCATTCTTCATGGCAGGTTCTGACACCGTGAAGCCCGTTGCTTGGCAAATTCAAATCTCGATGTTTCTAATTCCCGTCATATTGTACGGCTTGATGATCGTTGGACAAAAATTCCCTGCATCCGAAGCAAAAGCAGCAGGCGTCGATTTTGGTTCCATGATCGCAACGCTTTTCCACCCTTTGATGCTTGTTCTCTTGTTGATCCATGCAATGGTTGGATACGTCGAGTTGGGCACCGATTCATGGGTAGGGAAGATTACCGGCGCTATCATGAATTCGCCAAGCAATGGTTTGTTACTGTTCGTTTACACCTCGGGATTAATGTTCGCATTACGGTTTTTTGCTGGTCCAATCGTTGAAAAGGTTTCACCGCTAGGATTGTTGACGATCAGCGGCGTCTTGGGTTTTACTGGTCTTCAACTGCTGGGATCGGCTACAGGGGTAACGATGTGCGTTATTGCTGCAACCGTCTACGCTTTCGGAAAAACTTTTCTTTGGCCAACAATGCTCGCTGTTGTTTCTGAGCGGTTCCCTCAAGGTGGCGCTATTACGATCGGTGCTCTTGGCGGTATCGGCATGCTCTCCGCAGGATTGCTTGGTGGTCCCGGAATTGGCTTTAAACAAGACTTGTATGCTTCCAAAGATCTCTCTGCGAAAAATTCAGAAGTCTTTGAAAACTACAAAGCCGACAAGGAAAATAGTTTCCTTTGGTTCAAAACAACAGGATTGGATGGTGCAAAAGTTGGTGTTGTAGAGGACAACGGAAAAGAACTTGCAAACACAATGGCCATCCTAGAAAAAGAGAATCGTGTCGATGAGAACCTAACCAATTTGAACGCATGGTGGCAATCGGCGAAGAATACTTCGGAACGAGATAAGGGACTGGTTCAAGCTGCTGGCTTAGAAGGTGGGCGAATGGCTCTGAAATTGACCTCCTACGTGCCCGCCGCGATGGCAGTTCTGTACTTGTTGCTCCTGCTTTACTTCAAGTCAACGGGCGGATATCGTCAAGTGCACATCGTCGATGGTATGGCTTCCGGGACCGCCGAATCATAATCCCCTTCGGTTCGCATTCCGGCACATTGTGAATCCAGTAAATTTCATGGCGCTCATCGGTGCTTTTAAAAAACCGATGAAGCGCCACTTTTTTTGCCTTGGCCATGTTTCGCTGACCATTAGCTTTTTTCTGACATGATTTGAACACAATGGCGACTAACGACGTTCTTGATCGATTAATGGCTCAAATTCATGAGCGAGTTCAATCGCTGCCCGAGAATTCGTATACCACCAAGCTTATTCAAGGCGGTGTTGAGAAGATTGGCGACAAGATTCGCGAGGAATCGGCAGAATTAATCGAAGCGGCTGCCGAGTATCGGACTGTGTTAGATGAGACTGGTGGAACTGCTTCGGCTGATCGTGATGCGACGCGAAAGCACTTGGTTCACGAAGCCTGCGACTTAATCTATCATGTATGGGTACTGCTTGGTTCCCAGGGCGTCTCGGTCGACGATTTGCGAGCGGAGCTTGAGCGCCGTGAAGGCATGTCCGGTCTCGAAGAAAAGCGACAACGAGGAAAAAGGGAATCTGAGTGAAAGAAGAAAATCTAAAGATCGGTATCCCCAGCAAAGGCCGACTTAGCGAGCTAACGAGCGAACTACTCCAAAGCGCCGGCATGCAGTTTCGCCGCCAAGATCGTTCGCTGTTCGCACGCGTCAGCGGCTTGCCCGTCGATTTGACCTTCCTCCGAGCTGATGACATCCCCGTGCTGTGTGCCGAAGGTGCAATCGACCTCGGTATCACGGGCAGCGATCTTGTCGAGGAATCGGCGGCCGACGTCGAAGTGCGAATGCCGCTCGGAGTGGGCAAATGCCGACTGGCCATATGTGTCCCCGTCGATTCCGATTTGAACGAGCCAAGCCAGCTTCACGGCAAACGCATCGCCACCAGTTTCCCAAAGACGACGGAACGATTCCTGAAGAAACATAACGCAGACGCTCATCTAGTCGAGCTTCGGGGCTCCGTCGAAGTCATGATTTCGCTCGGTGTAGCCGACGCCATCGTCGACTTGGTAGAGACCGGCAGCACGTTGGCCGCTAACAAACTGCGAGTGATGAACGACATTGGTAACTACGAAGCCGTCTTGATCCAAAATCACGCTTGCCGCGATCGAATGACCGCGGACCGCATCTCGCGCCGGTTGGAGTGCATTGTCATCGCCCGCGATTATTCGCTGCTAGAGTACAACGTGCCCCGATCAAAGCTTGCTAGTGCCGAAAAGATCATGCCGGGTGTCAAATCACCAACGATCAGCGCTCTCGAAGACCCCGACTGGTGCGCGGTTCGGGTCATGGTTCGTCGCAATAACGTCATCGACGCCATGGAACGCCTCGAAGCCCTTGGGGCTTCTGCCATCTTAGAAACCGCGATCAAAAACTGTCGACTGTAATACGTTGATTCGAACGTCGTTGCTAGATTTTGGAAAATGGCGATTGAGTGCGGGAACCGTTGCCTTAATCGTACTCTGAGCAATTGAGGACACTTGCTCTACACTTGCTCTACTGATAGCTGAGAACTAGTTTGGTTTCTGCAATGAAATCAAATACTCGACGATGTCGACAAGACCTTCCGCGCTGATTGTTTCTTGCAGGCTATCCGGCATCAGTGACTTTTCTTGTTTTTTGAACTCTTCGATTTCATTGCTTTCGAAACGACGCTCGACGCCTTTTGCATCTTTCAAGATGACGGTGCTATCGGTTTTGCTGACCAAAAGTCCTGTCACCACGGAACCAGAATCCAGGAGCACGGAAAAAGCTTCGTAGTTGTGGCTGATTCCAGCACTTGGATCGAGGATCGAAACGTACATCGCTTCGCGGGATAATTTGCTGCCAATCTCCGATAGATCCGGACCAACATTTTTTCCTGCACCGCGAACAGTGTGGCATTGACTACAAGTTGCCACTCCATCAAAAAGTGTTTTTCCGTTTTCGACATTCCCACGTCGTTTCGCCATTTCATCAATCGGCGGTAGTTCTGCCCCCGCAGTTTTCTTTGCGGGGAACAATGCCTCGGCTGCTTTGCGTACCGCCTCGTCAGAGGAGTTTCGAAGCGCGGAGCCGACCAGCAATTTCACTTCGGCAGGCAGCCGATTTTCCTTGGCCATTGTTATCAACAGTTTTTGACCTTCGAGAAATCGAACAAACCCGATGGAGGCATCAATTCGAATTTGAGAATTCAATTTTTCCGCAGAGATCAGTTTCCCAAGTATCTCGGGCACATCTTTGTGATCGCTCATCGCAACCACTTTAGCGAGTAACATCGACTGGGAAGTGGGTTCTTCGGCGGTCAATAATTTGAAAAGTAAGTCTTTGGCACCTTGGCCCAACGCCAAATCCATCGCTTGAATCGCCTCTGTTGCCAAGCCCGCTTTTTGCCATTCAGCGATCAGTTCCAACAGCCGTTCATTCATTCCCGACGGACTTAGTTGCCGCAAGATCTTAAGTTGTGCCGGATCGGTTCCTTGTCGTGCAAGATGCCGTTTCACCGTCTCCAACAACTTAGGGTCTTTGTTGATATCCACTTTAAGTCGCAGCAAGGCTTCGACTTTCAGTCGATCTTTACGTGCCGCTTCGGCGTCGTCCTGAGCTATGACCGATTGGCAAAGGCCCAGGGTGACGACACTGATTAGGGCAATGAGTTTGCAGAGCGTGGATAGCGATCGATATAGGGTTGTCGGTAAACAAGAGCTTGGCATGAGAGATGGCAAGAATGGATTCTTGACAGGTATCCCCAGTTCTTGACCAACCAGTTCTTCGCTCCCTTCTCCACCGTCTTCGGGGGAGAAGGGCTGGGGATGAGGGGGCAGGCACCTCAGGTGATTCCGGCCCTCACCCCCCGACCCCCTCTCCCAAGAAGACTTGGGCGAGGGGGAGAAAGAGGAAAGGGGATCGCGGGATAAAGACTTGGGCGAGGGGGAGAAAGAGAAAACGTAGAGATCCCGTGATAAAGACTTGGGCGAGGGGGGGAAAGAGAATGCGTAGCTATGAAGAGATGAGAACTTCATCGAGTGAGGTACCGATTCCAATTGCCCAGTCACTACCAGTTTTCGTTTGCGAATTATCATCTGCTCGCTCATTGCCCATTCAATGAAAATCGCGTCGGGCGAAATGGCCGCAACGCGATACAAAACAACTGTTGATGCCTTAACATATTAGTTTACATGCCAAAGCAACACGGACAATCGATCATTCCGAACCGGAGTCTAACAACGACTCGAGTGCGGTTTTCTTTTGATCTTCGCCCAAGAAGTCCAACGACCGCAGCAAACGATTGGTTTGCTCTTCGGTGACATTTTCCTTCTTAAGCATCTTTACGAGCAGCGAAGCCGTTTTCTTGGAGCGACTTCGCCAAACGATATTCTCGCCGGCTGGACTCATCCACTTGTCGCCTACCAAACTCACGTAAGCATCGAGGCATTCGTCCCAGCGATTCGTAGCGCCGACTCCCAACGCTTCAAGGTACCAGCGGTCCTTGCCGTCGTAGCGTTCTGCCAGCTTGGCCCACAAAGCTGGCATCTCTGGCGAAGTATCTTCATGCAATGCTACGGCCAACTCTCGCAACACGATAGGGCTCGCATCGCTGGTCATTGGACCGACGTAATCTTTGGTTGCGACCTTCAATTGACGAGCAAGCCGAATGCCGGTTGCCCGAACATCGGCGTCCATATCTTTCATCGCTTTCTTCGCGTAATCGACTCCGCCCGAAGGTAGCTTTCCCAGCAGCCAAATTGCACGTGCCCGCAAACGCGGATCGGAACTTGTCAGCAATTTCTCAACCGCAGGTTTGGCGTTGACGTCCATCTTCATCAAAGCTTCCCAAGCCATGTAACGCACGGACAAGCATGGGTTCTCAAAGGCTGCGATCGCGCCTTCGGCAGTACTCAAATCGAATTTGGGAACCGTGTACTTGGTGTTCGCGGGAGCTACGCGGAACAAGCGGCCTCGCTCCATGTCTTCCATGTTGTGCCCACCGACGCCTGGATCGTACCAATCGCTAACGAACAGGGACCCATCCGGGGCCGTGCAAACATCCGCTGGACGGAACCAACGGTCTTTCTCGCCAACGATGATATTCTCAATCTTCGCCGAGTACCCTGCTCCGTCGGCCACAGCCGGATAAGCTCGCACGACATTCGGACCCGCATCGCAGTGAATCACTTGGTTTTGGAAGACTTTAGGCAGTAATGTTCCTTCGTAAACCATGATGCCCGTTGGAGAACCTGCGCCGGTGATCAATGTCGTGGGGACAACACCAGGATCGTTCAAGTGCCAATGTCGATTCGGAATCTCAGCTTCCCAACCCGATCGTTCAGCTTGCCAACCTGCCCCCGTAAATTCGTCGGTGTAACCATAGTTGCCAAACTCCATAACAAAATTGATACGAGTCGCCTTGTTACCGTCGTCATCGTTATCCGATTGCCATAGAGTCCCAAAGGAATCGATCGTCACTTCGTAATTGTTGCGGAAATTGTGGCCCAACACTTCCATGTCGCTACCATCCATGTTGCATCGGAATACCATGCCTTGTCGGTACGGTTTACCCGAAGCGTTGATCTCCCGGCCCCATCGATCTTTGACTGGGTTACCTTTGGCGTCATGAATAGCTTTTCCTTCGTTGCCAAAATTCCAATACATTTTTCCGTCAGGACCAAACAAGAAACTGTGGGCTGAGTGGTCGTGCTGGGGAATACCAGTCTTGGTGAACATGAGTTCTTTTGTATCGGGAACATCGTCACCGTTCGTGTCCGTAAACAACCAAATATTTGGCGACGCGCTCACGATGACTTTGTTACCAAGGACGCAAATCCCCATAGCGGAATCGACATCGCGACCTTGATAGTAAACTTTCGATTCGTCCATCACTCCGTCTTGATTGGTGTCTTCAAGAATAAGAATGCGGTCGCCTTCGGGTCGTTCGCCATTGTGTCTGCGGTAATTGACGACTTCGCAAGCCCACACTCGCCCGCGATGATCCACGTCGATATTCGTCAAGCTTTTGAGCGTCGGCTCCGAAGCTGCCAATTGCACTTCGACACCTTCATGTACTGTCAAACCCGCAACGGCGTTTTCAGCTTTGCGAACTTCAGACGCATCCTGCGAACTTCCCACGGATGCGGGAGCCGCGTCAGCATAAACTTCAAACTGCACAGAAGTTGCTTGACCATTGTTCTGGGATGTACCTCCGTTATCTAACGCACAGGTTACGACCAATTTGTCGTATCCTTGAGTCAATTCGTATTCAATAACGCTGTTGGCGTGCGTTCCGATCCCGTCAGCCACAGCTTGCCCAGCCACCGACATGGGCTGACCATTTGCGTTCTTGTTCTTAGAAACATTTCCCCATTGCGAATTCGCTTTTTTCCAAGCCAAATCCGTCAATTTCTTTTCGCCGCTTGCCCCAACCAATTTCGGATTAACCCAATCGGCCCAGTCGCAACCAAAGCCGTCGCCGCCATCGTTAACTACCAAGAACAATTTCTTGACACCCCGAACGTCAACCGTTGCGTCGACTTTGTGGCCCGGTGTCTTTGCGGTTACGATTGGCGAACTATACAGTTTTCGGCCGGGCTTGGCATTCGCTGAGACTTTGTCAGCGGGCGCTGCAATCAGCATGAATTCCTTCTGAATCCGCTCTGCAGAAAACTGCCCTGGAACTTCCTCATCTTGATTCGCTTGCAGAGACTTCACATCGAGAGCCGGAGCTTTGACGCCCGTCGTGGGCACTTCTAACTTGGCGCTCCACGCGATCGCATTACAGACCAATCGCGACATTTCTGGCCGACCCCAGTTCCAATGAAAATGTCCACCCGTATAACCGAACGAACGTCCGCCGTCGGCTCGCTCGAACGCCCACGCCGTATGCTGTGGCTCGTGCTTTAAG
>JANMNK010000466.1:0-2416 GCA_031373875.1 Pirellulaceae bacterium
TAAATGGGCAGATCGACCGCAAAGGCCATGATTGCTCTCCGATTAACGCGTGATACCGACCGAAAAGCTAAATACTTGGCGTTGATCGTCTGGAGCTTATTGGACTGGGACAGCAAAATCGAAAGCGAGCGGAGCAGGTCCCATCGCCGGCACGGCTACGCGAAATCCCAAACCAGGAGCGACTCGGAAATTATCGAAGTCCATCTTGATCGTTCGTTCAACTGTTCCGTAGTCCACAAAGGCAACCATGCGGATCATGTCGTCGGCTGACAAAGGGAACATATATTCCAACGTGCCCAAGAACATCAATTGACCACCTGTCTGGATTCCCATATCAACAGGTCCAGCACCGCGGAATCGAAATCCTCGCAACGTCGTATAACCACCAGCAAAAAAGTTCTCATAAATCGGCGTCTGTGCTCCGGTCACTCCGAAACGTAGAGAATTCGTCAATGTGTGCCGACCCGTACCGTCCGCCCGCTCGCGCAGCATGAAGTACCGGCTGTAGTTGATCTGTCCGCGTGGGTAGTCAAAACTGCCGAAAACTTGGTCATAAATCAATTCAAGAAAATGCCCTTCAGTTGGCAAGAACGGGCTGTCACGTGTGTTATGTGCTAGCCGAAAACGACCTGTGTAAAGCTCGTTACCGCCCACAACGGAATCAAGAGCTGGTAAACCGCTAATACGAGGATTGTAAACATCGACATTTTCACCACGTAGCTCCGTACTGACAGAAAGATCAGGAGTGACTTCATAACCAACGACCACTCGACCACCCAATCGTTGTTCGCTCCAATCGCGATAGATTCGATTAAACAGAAAACCACCGACCGAAAGACTGTAGGGCGAATAGCCAAACAAATTTGGTTGAGTCCAGTTGACCGTATACCGTTGGACTTGATTACCGGGGACTAATTCCAAACGGAAATTTTCACCATTGCCGCGAAACGCTCCGTTGAACATATCACGGAAAGAGCGGGGGAATCTGCGAATGTCAAAGTTTCGTTCTTCGACAATAACTTGGCCAGCCACGCCCAAGTCTGTATTGACCGAGCCGCCCAAAACGATGCGGCCTGTTTGACCTTCCGACAAAATGACATCGATCGGAACGTCGCGAACGCGCGGCGTATACCCGTTGATTCCCGGTCCAACGGGTGGAATCGCAGAGTTCATTGCCCAAGGTTGTTGCAGCGTACCGAAGGAAGGTGCAGATTGATTCGGACCAGCTTGAGGGTAGTTTGGTATTCCAGAAAACTGATTCGGTTGACTCTGCTGGAACGCATTAATTGGCTCGCCACCGACGGGAGCAGGATTGTAACCGGACTGAGGATTAGGCAAATAACCAGGCGACTGAGGATTCTGAAAAGCCGTTGTAGTCGTTCCTTTGTTGGATGCACCGGAAGCAGGATAACCACCGCTTAAGTTTCCTTGTTGCAACAGTCCCGAACCGATGGGCTGCGATACTGTGGTTGCGTTACTGGTAGCGGGCGTCATAGGCCCCCGATACCATTCATTGCTGCCCGGAGATCCCTGCGAACTGTTGGATGAAGGCGATTGGCCTCGAATGGTCGCTCGGATTGGCTCGGATTGCGAGTTGAAAGGTGACGGTGGACTGATTTGCCGAGGAACTGCGGCGCGATTTTGGTCGGATGGAGCAACTTGGCGAGTTGCGTTTGGATTTTTGGATGGTGCATTTTCGACGGAAAGCATCTCTTCATCGCGTGAGTTCGAACCGCCGGGAAAACCTTGATGGGGTTGCCAATTGGCCAACTTTTGGCAGCCCGACAAGCATACGAACATGCCGACGGCCAAGTGCCTAAACTTCAACGTTTTCCAGCAGCGATTTCGAAGCATCGATTTGTCCAATGTGTAGCAACCGCAAACCTAAGCGTGCATGGAGTGTGTACGAAATTCTACGGCGTCAAGGCAAGTCTTCTTCGTCCAATTCGTCCTGAACTGGGCGCACTTCGATTTGGGGGACTTCGCCATTATTCGGATTGTCATTAAATATCTGAGAAAATCGCAACCGCCGCGTGGCGGCTTCAATTTCACGCGAATCGATGATTCGGTTAGGACGTACTCGTCCAAGCAAATTCAAAGGAACCGTATGCTTTGTAAAACTACTATCCCCGTCGATGTGAACGCGAATATCACTGACGCGATAGATGTCGCCTTCTTCGATGTCGTAAATCAGATTGAGCTTTTCTCCAGGCAAGTAAACCGGTTGAGGCGTCACATCGCAGAAATAGAATCCTTGAGAGCCATAGATCTCACGCAGCAATTTCGTGTCATGATCCATCTTGCTTTGATTGAACGGCTCTCCCACCTTCAACTTAAATCCATTGGATAATTGGTCGACGGTAAAGTACTTGTTCCCTTGAATCGTGATTTCGTTGATACTGTATTGATTCCCCTC
>JANMNK010000476.1:0-6939 GCA_031373875.1 Pirellulaceae bacterium
CCGCTTAGCGAATTCTATTTGCTCGCGTCTATTACCGAACTGACGACAACGTTTAGCATCTGTCCGGCCAGTTGATTGACGCTGCCTTTGCCGTTTGGATGGACGCGATTGCTGAGGAAGATAAAAAACAGATCGAGATCGGGATCCATCCATAGTACGGTACCTGTGAATCCGCCGTGCCCGAATGCGGAGTCGGTCAATAGGTCACCGCGATTGCTTGAGTAGCCAGTTCGTTTATCCCAGCCAAGTCCTCGAATGCCGCTCGACACGCGTCTGTCGCAAGTCATCAATTCGATCGTTCTACTCGACAGAATTCGGATCGGTTTGTTTTGATCACCGCCGTGCAAGCTGCCTTGGCCAAGCATCATTTGTGCATAAATCGCCATGTCCTTGGCAGTTGAAAACAGCCCTGCATGGCCAGCGATTCCGCCGAGGGCATAGGCTCTTGGATCATGCACTTCGCCAATAATCCATTCGTTGTTTCTGCGCTCAGTCGGAGCGGCCCGCCCTCTCAACTCCGGTGAAGGCAGAAACCCAGTTTCTACCATACCCAAGGGACTAAAGATTCGCGACTGAGAAAATTCATTTAGCGACTGGCCGCTGACGCGTTTGACGACTTCGCCAAGCACAATAAAGTTGACATCGGAATACTTGAAGCTCTCCCCCACGGGACCATCTAGTTTCAGTGCGCATATATTCTGCCAAGCTCGGTCGGGTCCTTCGGCATAATCGGACATTGGGTTGTCAGGAATCAAACCGGTTTGGTGGATGAGCAAGTTTTCGATGGTTATTGCTTCTTTGCCGTTTGATCCAAATTCTGGAAAGAAGTCGACGACGCGGCTGCCCAGTCGCAATTTGCCATCCTCGATCAGAGCCATCACGGTCGTGGCGGTCACGACCGGTTTCGTTATCGATGCCATATCGAAAACCGTATCGACACTCATGGGTACTGGCGAAGGCCCGATTTGTCTGTTTCCGAAAGCTTCGAGATAAGCGATCTTGCCGTTTCGACCGACGCAAATGACGCAACCGGGCATTTTGCCGTCATCGATCGCTTGTTGAACAAGGATTGGAATAAGATCCAGCCGGGCGGAATCCATTGCCACCGTTTCAGGTAAGTCAACTGAACCCGGCTGTGCCCAAGCAATTCCCGAAAATGCAATCTGGATACTCAAGAACGCGAAAATCGCATTCCATTGCCGAAATGAATTGCGCATTGGTCTTCGACCCAATTAAGAGATGACTGAATGTCCTGTTCCGCTCGTGGTACAATTTTAAGAACGACGACGACGCGACGTCGCAATGTCATATTAATCGATTTCGCGAGTGGATTGAGAGTTCACATGACAAAATCAATCCGCAGCCGACATAGATTTTTGCGATTAGGAAGAAATCGAGAGCACATAGAGACCCGCTGCCAGCATTCGGACCGGCTGCATTTCAGTACTTCGTGATCATCTGTCACGGTATGAACCCTGGGCGGGGTCGGACAAGTCACAAGATGATGGCGACAAGGTGATTGTACTTGGCGACCTTCGGAATTTTAGTCAAAAGCCCCTAGCATTTTCGAGCATCGACGAACTCGTGCTCTGGCGAGCGAACGAGCAAAGGTGCGGTGGGATACAGCTTAGTTTTCGCGAGTTGTAGATTTGAAGAATACTTGCGCAATTCGATATTTTGCGTTAACGCTCAGATTACACTTCACTCGCTCGCCATGTTGCAATTCCATCGGCGGGACAATGCTTTTGCAACATGGCGAGAATAATAGTTGCTGTACATCTGGAAGGTAAGTCGATGGGCGAAGCGATTACTCAGACTTGGTCCAGATATAGGACAGGTTGAGAATGTTCATTCCTACGTTGCTGAAGATTTCCGATGGCTTGTAGTTCAGCATGATAAGGTCGCCTGGTTGAATGATGACGCGTTCTTTGGAGTTGCGGACTGCTTGATTCAAGTCGACGCGAATGGCGACTTGTTGTTTTCCAGGCAGCTTGCGAACGATCATGGCTCGTGTTGGAGGAATGATATTTCCTGGACCAGCACCACTTCGGAACACGGAGGCTGGTGCCCCGCCAGGAGCTCCGGTAGAACCGTTGGCGATCGCAATAGCTTCGATGATGTCGATGTCGCGATCTCGCGGTAGTGGAACTTCTCCGCCCGGTAGCAGGCCGCCGGTGTAGAAATATTCATTGTCGCGAGGCTTTAAGAAGACGATGTCTCCATCTTGCAAGACAACATCATCGGGGCAAATTGCAGGTGGTTGGCAATTGCATGTCCACAGCGGTATGCGTTTGGCGGTCGCTACGGGTTGTATGCAATTCAGCATTTGCAGGGTTTCATCCGGCGATTGAGAAGCGTTCCAAACCCGTTGATTCAATTCGTCACCAATCATTTCTTGGCGCAGAATCCAGACTTCATTGCAAGCGTCGATTCCCGGCATTCCACCCGTGGCGGTGAGTGCGTGCAGGACGTCGTTTTCGTACAAAGGTAAATCTAGAACATGGGCATGGCCACGCTTAGCTACTGCGGCTTGGAGTTTTTGAATGTAAATAGGTACTTCGGTCGGAGATTCTTCCCGCACGACCAGGACTCGTACAACCTTGGTTTTCACCAAGCTAACGTTGACGTACTCGCGACCAGCTTGCGCGACTTGACGTTCAATACAAAGGGCTGCGATTTTCTCTGCGGCTTGCTGAGTCGTTAAACCGACAACGGGAACTGCTCCTAAGTTGGGCAATATGATCGTTCCGTCTGGGTTTACTGTTATTGGCACGCCGATGCTGCCGCCTGAAATGTGCCCGTTCGGTGGATAGTACTCGGCTTGCAGCGAGTTAGCCGATGGGATCATCGGTGCAATTGCATTTGGATCCGCAGGAATCAAGCCTTTGATATAAATTCCGAGAACATCATCGGGGCTGATTTGATGTTCGCGTGGAGCTTTTTGGCCTAACAAGGCAATGTTGATAGGCGTTCTGTTCGATTTCTCAACAGCTCTCAATTCTGGTGGCAGTCGGTTTGCGGGAATTGCATGTCGAGCCAGCGTAACGCAACCCGAGCAAGCGAATGCTACGCACAGGCAAGCTAAAGACGCAAAGGACCGTTTAAGTTTTATTCGCAACGATTGCATTTCGTTGAATCCTTTTATGCCGCATTACTCATGCGAATTTATGGAAGCTGCTCGACGACTGAATGGTGAAACTTGCTCAGGTAAATAAAATGTAAAATCAATGCTTTCCAACGGGCGGCTGCACTTGGGAAATCATTTGAGCTTGCATTTCATTTGGCATATAACAGCCTACGGGCTGACAGTCAGTTTCATGACACACTTTGGCTGGAATGTTATTCAAGCTGGGCCGATTTTCAGCGTTGGCGGCGTTCGCGCCACATTGCCAACCTGAGAAGTAGTTTTCGACTCTGCAGCGTCCTTCGGGGGTTTGAAAACGCGCAGACCAGTAGCGGTGGGGGGGGACGGCAGGCAGCGTATTGCTTGCTCCGGTCGAGACTTCAAAATACCCGTCTTTCCAGCCACGAGCGAAATCCGAGTCCACACGATCTTCCGGAAGTTGGCTTTTGGCGTCCGACCAAGCTACTTTGGACCGATAGCGATTTACGTTTCGAAAGTGCCAATCCTCGACGCTCGCGCAGCCGCTAAATGCTGTACAAAGTAGCAGTGGGATTAAATACGATTTGCGAATCATAAACCGCGTCCATCCAAGTCGAAGTACAAATCATTCCACGCTCGGTCATGAAAACCGATCGGCGCGTTTGTAGTTATCGGATGGATTGTTCGGGATATTCCGAGAAGGTTGGGCGCAATCAATTTTCCGGCGATTTCTGATCGTTACGATCAGAATAATCGAAAAAGTTCACGCAAGTTTCCCAAGTTAACGGGGTTTTATGCTCCTGGGTGAGAATTTATTGCTAGCTGATTTTTTACTATGGCGTCGAGTATTGCCTCGACGTTTTGTTCCCAACTTCCTGTTAGTCCTTTCGTGTTGAGAAAATCCTGGATGTCATTCAAAGAATAAGATCGTTCGTCGCGAACTTGACCGTCCCGTGTTACGGTGCGTTTCGGGTGCAAACCATCATTGGCAAATTCCGTGAAATGGACCGCTCCCGTCAAATCAGTTTCACTAGCGCTCTGTGGCTCATGTTTTCCTTCCTTGCGAAATTTAAGATAGTGGAATTTGGATCGCTGATCGGACGTGACAATAACGTGCAAGGCAAGTTGGTCTGGAGTGTATACGACGTTTTGCGGAACTGCATAGATGAATGCGAACTCATAGTGGGTGCTTGAGTACATTTCGTTAAGCTTCTGCCAGGTGGAGCGAAACAGCCATATGGCGGTCTGCGGGGCATCTGCTGGCGAATCCAGTGATGGCTTAAGTAGTCCTAAACCTCTGATTTCTCCTGTAGTTTGTCCAACTGGTTCCACAAACTCCTGGGTAAGGGGAACGGAACGGAATCGTGCGACCGCCGCCAAGGGCCGGTGATGCAATATCCACTGTCCGGATTTCGGATCCTTGATAATTCGCACTTGTAGGCTCAAATAATTTTGAGCAAGAAAATCCGCAATGGTTTGCCTACTTAAAACGGGTAGGCTGTCTCGGTCGCTCTCTGAGATTTTTAGCCCCACAGAAATGACGGTTCGCCGTGTGAAATCGAGAGGATTTACCTGTGATCTCTTTTGATCCCGATTCGTCAACACGTTTGACCAATTCTTTAGTTCGATAGGCTCTTTGGCAGGTATGGGTTCACACGAGTCCGATTTACGCTGACGATAAGCAGCTTCCAATTCAATCACGCTCTTGGGTAGTGATTTGATGTAACGCATGTCCAATTGTCGGTCAAAGATACTTTGATCGGATTTGGCCAGTTCTTCAATTTGGGATTCATTAAGCAGATCTTCTGGCGTCAACTGCGGGCTGAGTGATTGCGAGGATGTTTGTGTCGCGGACCACCGCTGCTTTCGGGCGTAGTCAAGCCCAAGAAAGCCAGCTACACCCATCATGGCAAACAGCCCAATAATTACTACTTTGTTCATGGAACACTTCCTGAAAAACTGCTCGTTGAGATAATGTTGAAACAGGTAGACTCTGCGAGCGAATCACGTTACCTCGACAATGATAGCGAGGATTGTGCACGACGAGTAGCGAATTTCAGAGCGTACGCATAATATCTGATCGTTCCATGATCGCGAATGAGATATTTCGTTTGTCCGTAACAATTGCACAGAAGCCCGAATAAATCATGACGACGAGAAAATTCCGAGTTGCAGCGATCAGTTTCGACCACTTCCATGTGGGGGACAATTTAAGGATGGCGATGGACCATCCTCAAGCAGAAATTGTCGGCGTATTCGACGAAAACAAGGCGAGGGTTCAAGAGATTGTGGGTGGGCTGGGGCTCGCGAAGTCCCTGATCAAGGATGACTACCGGCAACTGATCGAATCGACCAAGCCCGACTTAATATTGCTTTGTCCTGCGACTGCTCGTCACGGAGAGTGGGTTGAGAAGGTTGCCTTTTCACGTGCTTGTTTGCTGATCGAAAAGCCTTTTGCAAGTTCTTTGGTTGAAGCGTCCCGCATGATCCAGGCTTCGCGTGAGAATGAATGCATACTGGCGATCAATTGGCCATTAACCTGGGTGCCTGCCCATCAAACTGCATTCCGATTGGCTGTGAGAGAAAAAGCGATCGGTGAAATTCAAAGTGTAAATTACTACGGGGGAAATCGCGGGCCTTTGTGGCATACCTTTGACAAGTTGGAACGAACATCCGAGCAAGTCAATCGTGAAAAACCCCATAGCTGGTTTTATCAACGACAATCAGGTGGTGGTTCGCTGTTGGATTATCTCGGTTATGGTGCGACTTTGGGGACATGGTTCCTCGAAGGCAGAATTCCCTCCGATGTTACTAGTGTCGTCGATTTTCATCCTGGACTCGAAGTCGACGAGCACTCGATCACGGTTTGCCGTTATCCATTTGGATTATCACGAATGGAGACTCGTTGGGGGACCTTTACGGACCCGTGGCATTATCAAACCCAGCCCGCTTGCGGTTTCACTTTGATCGGGACCGAAGGCACCATTCGCAGCAGTGATTACTCGCAATCAATTCGCTTGCAAAACTCCAAATACCCTGGCGGGGTAGATATTCCAGTCGATACGCTTGCAAAACCAAATCGCAACCCGATCGAATATGTTCTTGATTGCCTAGAACGTGGTTTGCCCATCGATGGACCGCTTTCACCTGATATTTCATGGGACGGTCAAAGGATTGTGGACACCGCCTTTGAATCGGCTCAACAGAGAAAGACGCTCGATTTACTCAACTATCCCTGAAATTAGCCGAAGGTCGTTTGAGTCGATTGTTTCCCTGCACACAAAACTGCATAATCTAGCGATCAACGGAATCGTCAATTTGATTTGCAAAGTAGACCGGTGACTGTGGTGTTTAGATGACGGTCACTTGTCATGCTACTTGGGTTGATGTGCTTGAGTCGAATTGGTCAAGGCATGGTGTTGGAGGGAAGCATGGAAGCAATTCTCACAGAACAAGCGTTTGTCGAATTTGGATTCGACGCGTTGATGCCTCATGATCCCGCGCCGACAAAACGAATTGATTGTGAGGATGGCGACCAGTTGCGTAGGCATGTTCGCAGGTCGCTACCGAAACAGCCAGGCGTTTATGGCATGTTGGATGCGATTGGTAGGCTGATTTATGTCGGCAAGTCAAAATCGCTCCGCAATCGGTTACTGAGTTACTTCTTACCGAACTGCGCTGATGAGAAAGCCGGACGAATTATCCAGGCTACTTCGGCACTTGTTTGGGAAACCCAGCCAAGCGAGTTTGCGGCGTTGCTTAGAGAGCAATTTCTCATTCGAAGCTACCAGCCGCGGTTTAACGTTCAAGGCATGCCGAATCGCCAGAAGCCCGGT
>JANMNK010000451.1:0-18715 GCA_031373875.1 Pirellulaceae bacterium
CGGATGAAGGCCGTGATCATGCCGACGCCAAAATCGCGGCGGATCTCCATAACGTAGATTGGTCACGCCCCAAAGTAGTCGATTTTGGACTGGCATCGCATGCTTCCGAGCACGAATTCCAAACACGGACGGGTGAAATGCTCGGGACGCCGTCCTACATGGCTCCAGAAATGATCGGCGTTCGCGGACAAAATGTTAGTCCGGCAATCGATATCTATGGGATCGGCGCGATACTTTACGAATGCTTGACGGGACGACCACCATTTCAGGGCGTTTCGATAGCGGAAACAACGCACCTCATCCTCAGTCAAGATCCCGTACCGATACGTACCTTACGTCCCAAGGTGCCACGCGACTTACAAACGATTTGTGATCGATGCTTGAACAAAAGTCCGCAACGTCGGTTTTCGAGCGCCCGCGAACTTCAAGCCGATTTGCAGAGGTTTTTGAAGGGCGAGCCAATCCATTCGCGGCCCGTGTCCATGGGAGAAAGAGCATGGCGGTGGAGTAGACGGAATCCGTGGCGAGCTTCGCTACTTGCAGCGTTTATGGCGTTTTTCGTGATCGCGCCAACCGCAGGATTCTATCATTACCAACAGCTTAATCACGAGAAGGATGTTGCCGTCGGCAACTACGACGCTGCTCGTGCGTCGCTCTTTCAAATATTGGAGAGATGTTTCGAAACGAAAAACGCGGACGTCCCGCGACTCACAGAACTTGCGTTGGCGCAAGCCAAGGATGCACTTGCTCTTTTCGAAAGACTCTCGATTGCCGCGTCCAGCCCGCGTGCTTCCTTGGATGTTGCGCGCTCGAAGATCTTGATCGCCAGCCTCTCAATTACTCTGAATCATATGGAGGAGGGCAAATCGTTACTGGCGGATGCGACCTCAATCTGTGAGCCGATCGCTTCCGATGCGCAACACCGCGTTGAGGCATTGACATTGCTCGCCGATATACAAAACAAATTATCGATTGCTTTTTTATCGGAAAACAACGCAGGAGGTGCGGCGGGTTCGATGAAAAAGGCGATCGATATTCATCGGCAAATTGAGACGACTGAACCAGGTAATAGGCATTCGATGGCAGATCTCGCTTGGACCCACCACAATATGGGCACGGTCTATCTGACGATGCAGCAAAACGACGACGCGGTCGCTCATTTCCAAAAGTCGATCGAGCTTCGAACGGCTCTTGATAAAAGCGAGTCCGAGCCCAATCTCTACGCCCGCGGGATCGCGGGATCGCTCGTAAACCTGGCTCTCATTCACTTCCATCGAGGCTACATCGAACAGGCCGAGGCGGAATATCGCCGAGCTATCGATTTGCTGAACGGCGCGCAAGCGGGTGATCCCTTCGGTCAATCGCTAATTATGGACTGGTCCTCGGCAATGTTGAATTTGGCAACGCTACTTGGAAATACGGATCGAATCGACGAAGCCACGCAATTGTGTACCGAAGCGATCGACCGATTGAGAGCGCTGGTCGTCCGCGAACCGAACTTGCCCGCACCGCGACAAAATCTATTTATGATTCTTGCTACCCGAGCACAACTGTATACATCCGTAGGTAATCATCGCAGCGCATCGAGCGATTGGGACGAAGCTGCAAAATATGCAACGGATGACCAGTGGAAACAAAACTGTCCGCTTTACTCGATTCGCTCACTGGCATCCTCGGGAGATCCGAAAACTGCCGAGGAAGGATTGAATCGTTGCATTGCAAATTATAAGACGCCCTTGGAGCGGTTTGCATGCGCGGAAACTTGGGCGGTGATTGCCAAAAGTGTCCCATTGGAACCCAACCTCTCAAGTGAGCAAAAACTAGAAATCGAATCCCTGCTTGCATTTCGCGCGATCGAAATTCTCGAAGTCCTTCACCACCAGGGATATCTATCGTCGGAAATGCAATCGAATATGCAACAGGACAATTGGAGCAGCGTTAGGGAGCACTGCGATTCGGTAAAGTGGTCTGCGATGGCGGGACCCACAAAGGCCGAATCGTCCGTAACAGATTGATCGATGCCCATTGATTGTTAGGCAAGCCGTTGCAACACCACGTCGTTACCCGATCCTTGGTTGTATCGGATTCGCCAAGTCATCCCGCCGAAGGCCATAACGGCATTCTGGGCGAGTCCCGCAAAGGTACCATTGATCGGGAGAGCGCTCTGGTTTTCGAGGATCGTTACCGCAGTGCCACTTGCAGGCGGAGCGCCGGTAAACGTAATCGTCAAACTACCTCCCAGATTGGCGGTACCCAAAGTGCGAACACGACCGATGATCGCACCCGCCAATTGAATCGTCAAATTTCCAGCGGTAGCATGTGTTAATATACCGCTGACATCCAAGACACTCGTCGGACTGACCAAGATGTTGCCTGAATTGGAAAGATCGCCAGAGTTCGCGTAGTTTGCGCCGGCAAGCAATTGAAAATTACCTACAACGTTCGCTAGTCCACCAATGCTAGGAAGACTTGAATTCGGTCCACTCAACTTGACCGTCGCCGCTAAACCAATCGTACTGACCGCATTGTTAAATTCCATGGCTGCAGTATTCGTCGCGGTACTGAATGCTCCCCAGATTCCTCCGGTAAGCGTTCCCGAAACAATCTCTGAAACATTTCCCGTGATCTTGAGCGTACCGAGTCGCGATTCGATGGTTCCTGTATTCGTTACGGGAGTGGATACGGTTGCAACGCCCGTTCCCCCGTTCTTGCGAAAGATGCCTGCGTTTTCAAGGCTACCGGATCCTACGATGGCAGCATTTTTCCGCATGTTATAAACACCCGTCGTGCCGATCGCGAGGGTTGAAGTCCCGAAAAGGCTGAGGTTGCCGGTCGAAGTGTGTTCAAAGGTTCCATTTACTTGCAATGTTCCTTGGCCAACAAGGAAAACACCGGCCGCACCCGCAAAGGTTACCGATCCCTGCATTGTTACGACGGAGCTATTGGTATCAATATTACCTCCGAACCATTCAAACAGTCCACTTGGAAAATTGAAGGTCACACCCGTCGCGTTGGACGCAAGCAGAATCCCCCGATTCAGTTGAACTCTACCAGCACCACTGCCGGTAAACGTTCCTGAGTAAGTAACGATGTCCGAATTGACCCCTACGAGATCGACGACCGCACCAGCGGCAATCTGGAAATTTCCACCGATAATCACGTGACCATTGCCCGCCAATCGGAGCGTTCCGGAATCGACTTGCAGATTCGCCGGTTTCGCCAAATCGACGGAAACTGACGAGGCACCGGCTCCGGCCGACTTCCGAATCAGTCCTAAATTATCAAATGTTCCGCCGCCGAAAAAGCCCTCCAACACACTACCGTCCGAAGCGAAATTGTAATTCTTACCGGATGCCAGTCTCATGGTTGTGGGAGCGCTTCCACCATCGCCATCGACACGCAAATCTCCGTCGCCGCTGTGGGTAACATTGCCATTAAAGACCATGGTTCCCCCGCCACCGAGAATAACGGTGGCCGCTGCCGACATGATGAAATTTCCATTGACGGTCAATGTTGCGGAAACGGGAACCGTCCAATTTCCACCACTCCAAATGAACTGAGTTGTTGCACCGACACTGAGCGTTCCGCCAGAAGCGCCCACAACAAAATTGCCCGCTCCAAAAGTAATGGATCCAGATCCATTGGCGACCATGGTGCCAGTCATTAGGAACTGTCCCGAGAAGTTGTCAGTCAACTTGACTGCAGCGCCAGTCCCGGCAGTTAAAGTACCTCCCGCCGTGGTGGTTTTGTGAAGCATCAAGGTGCCCACGGTCGACTTGATGATACCGGTATTGGAGATGTTCGGAAAAACCAAACTGGTTCCCGTCCCACCGGTCTTTTGAATCGTTCCAGCGTTCTTTATGATCCCCGAAGCACCACTTCCAGTGATGCCGCCGTCGGACTGAATCGTCAAGTTCCGCGTTGCAGGAATCTCAAGCGTCGTAGCAATAGAATTAGTCGCAACATCACCAAACATTATGATGTTACCAGCTCCCGAATGCGTGAAATTACCATTCATCAACAACCGCCCGCCGCCCTTCAAATGGGCGTCCGTGCTGGCGGGGAAACTCAAGTTGCCGTTATACGTAAGCGTTGCACCCACCGGAATGACAAAGACGCTTGACGTGAAGAGCATTGTCGTCGTTGCTGGAACTACCCAAGTTGCCCCTGGGGCGAGGATATTCAATTGGCCACTGCCGGTAAATACGGTTCCCGTTCCTTGGAATGTATTCGTTCCAGTCAAAGAGAAGCCGCTGCCGCCTGTCAGGTCAAGAAAAGCTCCTGTCGACGTCTTATAAGTTCCGCCAGTACCTTGCCCGGCAAAAAACGCAATCGTGCCCGTTTGTACGTCAATCGTTCCCGTATTAGTCAGGATGGTCCGCAGTTGTGTTGTGCCACCGCCTGCCGTCTTTTCGATGGTCCCAGAATTGTTGAAAAAGCCTTCAACGCCGCCGTTGATTTCGCTGTCCGTTTGAATTTCAAAAGTTGAGCCTGCCAAATTATTAATGGTTCCGCTGGTTCGAAGTACAAGGTCCGATGTTGCACTGAACAAAATCGATCCCGAATTATTAATCGTTCGGCCGTCAATCGATCCTCCCAGACCTGTAATATTGAGCGTTGCCGAGGGTTGAATGATGGTCAAACCCGTACCAGTCATGGAAACGCCATTGGTCGCGTTCCATTCCAAAATCCCGTTGACGGTTAGATCACCCGATCCTCCGAGCGTACCGTTCTGCATGCGAAAGTTTGCGGGCGCTACCATATCCTGGTTGAGTTCTACAAAGGGCGCACCAAACACGTCACCCAAAAGCAGATACTGGCCCGCGCCGATCATGTTGGAGCCCGGATTCAACGTGTTGAGACCGCGCAGAAAGCGGAGCGTGCCGTTAGCGAGCGTATTCAGAGTTCCCGAAATCTCTGAATTGATGATGTGTGTTGTTCCTCCAGTAGTCCGAAACGTCGCTCCGGCATCCACCGTAAGTCCGAAGATCAGCGTATCGTTTACAGCATTTTGGACCGAAAATGTGCCGGCGGTCACTTTGATTGCGCCAGCTCCGGTGATGTTATTGACCGTCCGCGATATCCCACTCGTCACTTGCACTTGCCCAATGTTAGCAGTGTCTGTTGCACCTGGGACTCCGGGTAGGTTTGTCGAAGTGTTATTCCAATTTCCCGCTACTCCCCAGTCACCATCCCCCTGCAAAACCCAGTTATAGACTGCAAGCAACGCTCTGCCCTCCAAGTTTTCAATGGTCAATCGACGCTTTCTTGTGCTCGTATTCCGACGTTGCGAGCGCTTGCGACTCAATGAAAAAAGCCGATTAAACATGATTTACCTCTACGCAGTACGAATTCTGGTTCGAAAAACACTCCAATTAAAAAGTGCAGGAAAGAGTCAATCCTTTCACGTTTCCAAAAGATTTGCGAAATTTATTGTCGGGACCACTAACCGATGCCATGATCGCGCGACGAATTGTGCGTTCAAGATGCGAAAAGATTGAAAACGCGGTCCGAATGGCGGCAAGCCTATGTCGGATGTATATTGGTGATGTTCGAATTCGGACAAATTTTAAGTCGAAAGCACTTCGACCTTTTCTCCAGGTTGACTTCACAGGCAAAAAGGATCATCTCATGGGGCGATGGCAAATCGGATTTGAATATCCGTATTTCCTTTTGCTGTTACTGATCCTGCCGGTCATTTGGTGGCTAGGTTTTCATTCCCTGGCAGGTTTGGGTCCTGCCCGGCGTGCATTGGCTCTCATCTTTCGCAGCCTCGTTATCACGCTCATCGTCCTCGCACTGGCAGGCATTCAGTGGATTTGGATCAGCGATCGATTGACTGTCATCTATCTCCTCGACCAGAGCGACAGTATCCCGCAACCCAAACGCCAATTGATGTTGCAGTTTGCCATCGAAAGCGTAAAGCAGCATCGCAATCCGGAACGTAAAGACCGCGCCGGACTAATCGTCTTTGGACGCGAATCGAGCATCGAGTTCCCGCCGCTTGACGATAATTTGCCTCCCATCAAGCAGGCCGAAAGTTATCGGGGTAAGACCGACGCGACCAATCTCGAGAGCGCACTCAAACTGGCTCAAGCTTGTTTCCCTGAGGACACGGCGCGGCGCGTTGTCGTCATTACCGACGGCAACGAAACGCTTGGGGCCGCGGCTTCCGCCGCGCAATCGCTTGCCTCTGCCGGCATCGGCATCGACGTCGTCCCCGTTCGTCTCGAAAGCAACGCCGAAGTCCTTGTCGAAAAGATCGATATTCCTGGCAGCGTTCGACAAGGCCAACCCGTCGATGCGAAAGTCGTCATTCATCGCTACGCCGAGAACGGTCAAAACACGCCTGTCGAAGGCAATTTGCGCGTGACTCGCCGAATCGGCAATCGAACGGAAGTCTTGGCAGACGAAGCGTACACGTTGGAAAAAGACGTCAACGTCGTTTCGATTCCTCACAAAATCGAGTTGCCCGCCGGCTACACCTACGAAGCCGAATTCATCCCCATCAAAAAGAGCGACGACGCAATCGCCCAGAACAATCGATCGACGGCGTTCACGTACGCGCGTGGAAAAGGCCGCATCCTCCTAATCGAAGATTCGGAGCGGCTTGGCGAATTCGACCTGTTCGTCGAAGCTCTCCGACGCAACGACATCGAAGTCGAAGTGCGCGATAACTCGCAGCTCTTCAGCAGTTTGATCGAACTTCAAGCTTACGACAGCGTGATATTGGCCGGTGTTCCACGCACCAGTGGTGAAGCTGCTACCGAAGTCGCGTCGTTTACCGACGACCAAATCGAAATGCTCGTCACGAATACCCAACAATTTGGCTCAGGGATCTTAATGTTGGGCGGGCCCGAAGCATTTGGTGCGGGGGGCTGGTCCAACACGAAACTTGAAGAGGCCATGCCCGTCGATTTTCAAATTAGGAACTCCAAAATCGAAGCAGTCGGTGCCTTGGCAATGGTAATGCACGCATCCGAAATTCCCGAAGGCAACTATTGGCAAAAGATTATTGCCAAGTCCGCTCTCGAAGTACTCGGACCAATGGACTATTGCGGCGTGCTTCAGTTTGACGCCTTGGGCGACAAGTGGATGTGGGGTGGCAAAGATGGGATGCTGCGCGTTGGCCAAAATCGCCAAGTCATGCGATCGCGGTTGATGCGAATGACACCGGGCGACATGCCGGACTTCGACCCTTCGATGCAAATGGCGCTGGCTTCCCTCAAATCCCTGCCTGCTGCGATGAAACATATGATTATCATCAGCGATGGCGATCCGACTCCCGCCAGCAATGGTGTTCTCAACGGCTTTGCGAACGCAGGAATCAAAATCTCCACGGTCGCAGTTGGTGCCCACGGTCCCGCAGGCCATCAAGAACTGCAGCGGATTGCCAACACGACCGGCGGCACGTATTACGTCGTAACCAACCCGCAGGCGTTACCAAAAATTTTCCAACGCGAGGCACGTCGGGTCGCTAAACCGCTCATCTACGAACCCGAAGGCGGCGATAGCCCAGAACTCCTTTTCCGCCATGAGACCCTGCAAGGCATCGAGAACTTTCCATCCATTCGCGGCTATGTCCTCACGCAACTAAAAGAAAGCTCACTGGTCGAAGTGCCGCTGCGCATGCCGCGCCCTTCTGAAAAAGAAAACGCAACGCTCCTCGCCACGTGGACCTACGGTTTGGGACGAACAGCAGTTTTCACCAGTGATGCCGGTAAACGCTGGACGACTTCATGGCTCAACTCACCTCAATACGACCAGTTTTTCAGCCAGCTTGTGCGATGGACAATGCGACCATCGGCCGACGAAGGCAAATACCAAATCGCCACGAATGTACGCGACGGCAAAGTGCAAGTCATCGTCAGTGCGCTCGATCAAGACGATCGCTTCCTCAATTTTCTTGAGATGTCGGGCGTGGCCGTGTCGCCGGATCTAAAGCCCGTGAATCTCGGCATGCGGCAAGTCGCTCCGGGCCGCTATGTTGGTGAGTTCGATGCGACTTCGTCTGGCAGCTACATGGTCAGCGTGATGCCCGGTCCCGGACAAGCTCCGCTTACAACCGGCGTGACGGTACCCTTCTCCGATGAATATCGCGTTCGCCAAGCCAACATGAACTTGTTGGAAGGTATGGCTAACTTGACCGTGACCGGTGGCGGCAAAGGCGAAATCGGTCCGGCTATCGAAACCGAAACGCTCAAAGAATTGTTGGCCCAAGATCCTTACCGAGGTGGATTACCACCGTCAAAATCGCTCAAGGATATCTGGCCGTGGGCATTGCTTGTCGGCGCGACGCTGTTTTTCTGCGACGTTTTCGTTCGACGTGTTGCATTGGATCTGGGAGTACCTATACGATGGCTGGCGATGAAGCTTCGTCCGAAAACGAAGGCAGCAGATGTCCAGCGAATGGCACGTTTGGATCAGCTCAAATCGCAAAAAACCGCCGTTGGCGAAGGGCTAGAGAAACAACGAGCGGCCGCTCAGTTCACTGTGGAAACGGAAACTGATCAAGCTGCACCTAGCGCGCTGGACGCTTTTTCAGCCAGCACAATGCCAAACGCCAAGAGCACAAACGCCGATGAGGCCAAACCGACCTTGCAACAGAGCGAGGACAATAATTACACGTCTCGGCTGCTCGAAGCCAAACGAAAAGCACAAAAGAAAAACCTAGATTCCTAACTTGAGAAAGAAGATCGCATGAGTAATGTCGCCGAAAGCATGCAGCAGCAAGCCGAAGAGTTTCGCAACCGCTACAAGTCTGTCAAAGAACAGATCGGTCGTGTGATCGTCGGTCACGATGATATCGTTCACGGCGTGTTGACGGCTATCTTTGTCGGTGGGCATTGCCTCCTTGAGGGCGTACCAGGCTTGGGGAAAACGATGCTCGTTCGAACCTTGGCAGAAACCCTCACGTTGGATTTCAACCGCATTCAGTTCACGCCGGACTTGATGCCGTCGGACATTCTGGGAACGAATATGATCGTGGAAAATGCCGAAGGCCGCCGCGCTTTCGAATTTCAAAAAGGACCACTTTTCACCCAGATATGCCTCGCCGACGAAATCAACCGCGCCACACCAAAGACCCAGTCGGCACTTCTCGAAACAATGCAAGAGGGAACGGTCACGGCAGGTGGCACGCGATACGAACTGAAAAAACCGTTCTTTGTTCTCGCTACGCAAAACCCTATCGAACAAGAAGGAACCTATCCGCTGCCCGAAGCCCAACTGGACCGGTTCATGTTCAAATTGGTTGTTGGTTATTCTTCGCGAGAGGAATTGAACACGATCATTGACCGCACAACGCGCGGCGTGAATATCACCCCCGACAAAGTGATGGATGGAGACGAAATTCGTAAATGGCAAGGCTTGGTCCGCCAAGTCGTCCTGGCACGACACGTTCAGGATTACATCGCTCGCTTAATTCTCGCCACGCATCCCGGCGGTCAGTCTGCAGTCGATGTGTCCAATCGTTATCTGCGATGGGGTTCCAGCCCACGCGGCGCGCAAACCATAGCTTTGGCTGCTAAAGTTCGAGCGCTTCTCGATGGCCGTTACAATGTAAGTTTCGAAGACATCCGACGCGTCTTCCTGCCTGCCCTACGGCACCGCGTTCTTTTGAACTTCGAAGCCCAAGCCGAAGGTATCGAGACCGATCGCGTGCTGCTCGATATCTTGGAAGCCGTCAGCGAGCGGTCCGACGATATTCCTCAAGCAATTAGTGCCTAGAATCGAATGCAAATCGCCTATTTGACGGCCGGTGCAGCAGGAATGTTCTGCGGCAGTTGCATGCACGACAATGCTTTGGCCAAAGCTCTCATCAAGCAAGGCGTCGATTGCACGTTGTTGCCGATCTATACGCCCATTCGTACTGACGAAGAAGACGTGAGCGCGGATCGCGTTTTCTTTGGCGGCGTAAATATTTTCCTCCAGCAGAAAATGCCGTGGCTCAAGTACTTGCCGTCTTGGATGGACAGCGTCCTTAATCGACCCAGCCTCATCCGACGCGCGACGGCCGGTCAGTCGAAAACGGATCCAAAATTCTTGGGCAAATTGACGGTCTCCATGCTTCGCGGTTTGAATGGGAATCAAGCCAAGGAAGTTCATCGCATGTGCGATTGGCTTGAGAAAGATCTCAAACCGGACGCCTTTGTACTTAGCAATATGCTGATTGCCGGAAGCATACCGGAAATCAAACGTCGCTTGAACAAACCTGTTTTCGTGACATTGCAAGGCGACGATATCTTTTTCGATTTCTTGCCAGAGCCATTCCGTGAACAAGCGTTGCAAGAGATGCGTCAAATCGTTCCGCTCGTCGATCGATTCATTGTGAACAGCCGTTTCTACCAAGATCGCATGACGCAAGATCTGAAGATACCATCAGAGAAATTTGTGATCTTGCCGTTGGGCATCGACCTCGCTGACTTTCGCCAACTCGATGCGCCCCGCCCTGCTCCAGTTCCAACAATCGGCTACCTTGCACGCATGACCAAAGAGAAGGGCCTTCACGTGCTCGTGGATGCGTTTATTCGATCAAGCAAGTCCGATGAGATGCGAGACGCTCGCTTACTGTTGGCCGGTTGGATGGGCAAAGAGCACGAACCGTACTGGCACCAGCAGCAGGAAAAAATCAGGCAAGCTGGTTTGCATGATCGAGTGAACTACCTGGGGACAGTTGATCGAAAGACGAAAATTGAGTTCCTCCATTCCATCGACCTGCTTTGCGTGCCCACGATTTACCAAGAACCCAAAGGCCTATTTGCTCTCGAAAGCGTCGCTGCAGGTATTCCTTATCTATTGCCCGCTCATGGTACGTTTCCGGAACTGCACACACGATTAAATTTCGGTGCAACATTTAGCCCCGACAACCCGTCTAACCTTGACCGCCAATTGTCAGCATCGCTGTTGGAATCTCGCAAAACTATCCCCAAACGCTGGCAGCAAAGAAGTGAATTGTTGTCGGAAATCGATATTACGACGATGGCCGAGCGATTGTTGCGCTTACTAGCCCCCAATCGTTAGATAGTCGTTGGCAGGGGTGTCGCTTCGTTCTACAATCCAACTCCGTGCGAAATGCCGTTGGTGCGCAGAGTCGATTGGTCCGCTAAACTAACTTTAAAATTTTATTAAAGCATTGCAGGCAAACAGACATGAAGAAACGAGTTGCAGGCGTTCAAACAAATGTGACATTTGCGGACACACAAGCCAACTTGGCGACGATCAAACGTTGGCTTGCCGATCCGCAACTAGAAGGTTGCTCCCTGGTGGTCTTTCCCGAATGCATGCTGAGCGGTTATTGCTACGATTCCCTCGACGAAGCTTGGCCACACGCCCAATCGGTGCCTGGTCCCGCAACCGAAGAGTTGACCGAAGTCTGCAAGACTCAAAATCGATTTGTCGCGTTCGGGTTATTGGAAAAAAATGACCAAGGCGAAATTTACAATAGCTGTGCGCTCGTCGGGCCAAACGGTTTCGTGGGAGTGTACCGCAAAGTTCACTTGCCATACTTGGGTATCGATCGATTTGTGACGCGAGGTCGCGAAGCCTACGCCGTGCACGAAATCGATGGCTTGCGAGTGGGGATGCACATTTGCTACGACGGGTCGTTTCCGGAATCCGCCCGCGTGATGGCGCTCCAAGGGGCCGATCTACTCATCCTACCGACAAACTGGCCGCCTGGCGCGGAGACCTTTGCAAAGTATCTGCCCAATGCCAGAGCCCTCGAGAACAACGTCTATTACTTGACCGTTAATCGCGTCGGCAATGAACGCGGGTTTCGGTTTATTGGACAAAGCCGCCTTTGCGATACAAATGGCAATTCCATGTGCGATGGACCTGTCGAAGGCGAAGCCATCATCGGCGGAGAGATCGATGTCATGCAAGCTCGCAACAAGCGTTTGGTGCGCGTCCCGGGCAAACACGTCATCGACCGCATGGCCGACCGCTGCCCTGAATACTACTCACTCATCGCACAACCACACAACCTAGTCCGCGATGTCCGCCCCTAAGCACGTTTGCCGTCCTGCTTCTTCCTTTCATTTTGACACCCTTCTCGTTACCGCTAAAATCTTTCCTCATGAAAATCAAAAGCATCACAGTTTATCAAGTCGACTTGCCGCTTCGCGAAACCAACTACAAGTGGAGCGGTGGGAAATCCGTCACCGTGTTTGATTCCACCGTGGTTGCAGTCGAGACCGATACCGGTGTCAAGGGATGGGGAGAGTGCTGCCCGTTGGGACCCGTCTACTTGCCGTCCTACGCCGCAGGTGTTCGCGCCGGTCTGGCGGAACTAGCACCGCAACTAATCGGCGAAAACCCGCTTGAGTTGACCAAGCTCAATCGAACAATGGATGCAAAACTCAAAGGCCATCCTTACGTCAAATCGCCCATCGATGTTGCTGGCTGGGATATACTAGGCCAAGTCGCCGGATTGCCGATTTGCAGTTTGCTCGGCGGTCGTTATGGCGAGGATGTCCATCTCTACCGAGCCATCTCACAAGCGGATCCGAAAGAAATGGCCAGCAACGTCGCTGGTTATCGCGCCGAAGGTTATCGTCGTTTTCAGCTCAAAGTTGGCGGCGATCCCGACGTTGACATCGAGCGAATCCATGCCGTCCGCGCCGCATTGCAACCCACGGATCGCTTGGTGGCCGATGCCAATACCGGCTGGACCCAACACGAAGCGGTTCGTGTCTGTCGCGGTGTTCGCGATGTAGACGTCTACATTGAACAACCGTGCTTGTCCTACGAAGAATGCTTGGCCGTGCGTCGCAATACCAACCATCCGTTCGTGCTTGATGAAGTGGTCGACGGGATCGATATGCTGGTTCGAGGTTATTCCGAGCGGGCCATGGATGTCGTCAATCTCAAAATCAGCAAGTTCGGCGGCTTGACCAAAACGCGTCAAGCTCGCGATTTATGTGTCTCCCTAGGAATTGCCATGACTCTCGAAGACACATGGGGCGGTGATATCGTGACCGCGGCCATCGCCCATTTGGCTCACAGCACTCCGACGGATTTCCTGTTCACTAGCACAGACTTTAACAGTTACGGAACAGTCAGTATTGCGGACGGTGCTCCGCAACGTGTCAACGGTCGCATGGCCGCTTCACCAGAACCCGGTCTAGGCGTCCGTCCGAAATTAGACGTCCTTGGGAAACCTGTCGCCATCTACAAATAGCCGCAATCCAGCCCTAATAAACTTACGCGATGAAGCGACTTCGCAAGAAAGCTCTCTTCCAACAAAACTTAACCAGCCTCAAGTTCTATGAACGACATCTCAATAGTCCTCTCCAATCTCGACGATCCAAAGCAAGCGGCAGACGTGCTGGCGATGATCAATCATTACGCTTGCCATCCCATGGGCCAAGGCAAACCGTTGGCGGACGAAATTCAAAATCGTTTGATTCCCGGTTTAAGGCAACAACCCAATGCGCGGATTTTTCTCGCATACCATGCCAATCAACCGGTAGGCATTGCGGTTAGCTTTTTGTGCTTTTCCACCTTTCGAGCAAAGCAGATCATTAATATCCATGACTTGTCCGTACACTCGGATTTTCAAGGTCGTGGAATTGGTCACCAACTGCTTGAGGCTGTCAAGCAATTTGCGATCGAACAAGGTTGTGGCAGCATGACACTCGAAGTCCGCGTCGATAACTTGCCAGCACGGCGGCTTTACGATTCGTTCGGTTTCCAGAAAGTCGGCGACAGTTTGCTTGGCGATCACGAGCTATTCGGGCGAATGCCGCTGGACCCAATCCCCGCCAAGTCAACTTGATGATGACTGACACCGGTCCATCCAAGTGGGAGCCACTCATTGGAAAGTTTGGTTTCAGCTCCAATGAGTTGGTTGCTTTAGATAATTCACTTCTCAACTACGCTCCTCGTTGTATTCGTCGGCGACCGGATCGAGAGAGCAAACTCCTGCCGTTTGACGTGGACCCAATTGCGTGGTTCGCTCGCGGATTCGTACTCCGGGACCAAAGCATTCGACCTTCGCAGTTCTTGGAGTATGCCGGTTGCGACTATTACATTCAAGATGCAGGGTCGATGCTCGCGCTCGCATTGCTCGACCCTCAACCGAACGAGTGGATTTGCGATTTGTGCGCAGCTCCTGGCGGAAAAGCATCGGGCATATTGGAAATGCTCGGGCCCGAAGGATGGCTTGTCGCGAATGAACCGATTCAATCGCGAGTGGACATCCTACGGTTCGCATTAGAACGCACGGGATTGCCGTGGTATGCCACGACATCGCTTGACCCCGATCGATTGGCAACGCTGATGCCAACGGCGATGGACGCAGTTCTGGTGGACGCGCCGTGTACTGGACAAGCCTTGGTCTCGCACGATAAACGAAGCGACAATGCTTTCGCGTCATCGCAAATCGACCATAGTGTGCAGCGTCAACGTCGGATTCTTGAAGCTGCCATTCGCCTATTGCGTCCCGGCGGTCGGCTGATTTACTCAACATGCACTTTTTCCATTGCAGAAAACGAAGATCAGATAAACTGGCTCATGCAGCTTTATCCAAATGCATTCCGTCCCATCGACGTTCCCTCGCTACACCCATGGGCCAGCGCCATCGCACCGGGATGTTATCGTGTATGGCCACATCGAGATCCGACTGCGGGCGCGTTCGCTGCCGGTTTAGAATTGGTAGAGGAGTTACCGATCGTTTGGCTGTCGGAACCAAATTCCCCTCGGCGAACATGGACAACTAAAAAAGACCAATCCGCCAAGTCAAATTGGACGTGCTTTGCCGATAAAGATTTAATCGAGCAGAATTTTGGAAAGATTACCCACGATCAAGTCATCCAGTACCCTTGGACGAGAATAGGCCAAGAAATACCTGAGGGACTAGTGACGGAAAAACTGACTTGGCCAAAATTCTATGAAATGAAAGCCAAGAACATGCAACCAGAGCATGCACTCGCGTTACTCGGTCCAGCCTATTTCCTTCCAGACAATTCCTATCCGATGGATAACGAACAAGCCAAGTTATTCATAGACGGCCAATCGTTACCCCTCTCTGCGCAACCTTCACGGTGGTCGCAAGCAAAATGGCAAGACCGCCCGCTAGGCTGGATGAAAATCACCGCCACCCGATCCAACAACAGCCTACCCAAAATAGCGCGCCAATCGCTCTCGTGACGCGATCAATGTAACCGCAATCAATTTGCTCGCTCGGTAAATTTGATAGTTCGGTAAATTTGAGAAAAACTTTCCCCAAGATTCTTTCTCCCCTTCTCCTCGGTACTCCGAGGAGAAGGGGCCGGGGGATGAGGAGCCAGACCCTCTCAGGAAAACCAAACCTCACGAATCGCCCTACATCATAAACGTCGAGCTACCTCTGTTCGGTTTCGATTCCCGATCCAACTCAACTACGAGATGACGTATTGAAAAATCAATCCGCCAGAAATGGAGGATTCCGACAATACTCCGCGATCCATTTTCTTAGGAAGTTAATGAGCCTAAATGAGCGGCCCATAGGTCAGAGCAGAATTTTTTCGTTCCTGTCAATATCTCCCGAAATTTCAAGACTCCTCATCCCCCAACCCCTTCTCCTCAGAGTACCGAAGAGAAGGGGAGAAATAAAGATCGTACACCTAGCAAGGACACAGAGTCACTTAAACGGAACTCGCAGTCACTTAAACGCAACTCACGACAACCACCTACCTGAACTTGCTTTTCAAGTAGCACGTCCCACCAAAACTAGTTCTGGCCATTGGCTTTGCGGATCTCGATTTTGCGAGGCTGATTCTTAACGGACTTTGGTAGTCGAATGTTAAGTACACCGTTTTCGAAATCGGCTTGAACGTTGTCTTGGTCGACAGCTTGTGGTAATTGCACCGAGCGATAAAACTCTCCGCTCGATCGCTCGACGCGGTGGAAGTTCTTGCCTTCGGTCTTCTTCTCCGATTCGCGTTTGCCGGAAATGCTCAATCGCTCGTCGTGAATTTCAAGCTTAACGTTTTCGGAAGTTACGCCCGGCAAGTCGACATGGATGACATATTCTTTCTCAGTCTCTGCGACATCCAAGCTTGGCAAAAATCGACTTTCGCCGTTCGTTTGCAAACCATTCATTGGCTTGCCAAAGAATTTTTCAAACGCTTGTTCCATTTCGGTTGCCCAATCTTGAACCGGAACAGACAGATTGCGAAGTTGTCCTAAAGCCATGGTGAATGCTCCTTTCTAAGAACATCAAAACGGGAATTTGCGAAACTCGCCCGCTGTCAAACTGACAGGCGATTATTGGGTTCGAAATAGTGAAAAAGCAACCCGCGTGCCAAATTCCTTTTTGAAGCCTCCAAGCCCCCTAGGCTGGTATTTGCCGTAGGCCAGGAATTAACCGAAAATCGTTTTTCCCCAAGCGTATCGAACTAACGGAAGATTCTTGATTTTTGGTTCTTGCCGGCGCAATCTCCACATGCAGATGCCTAAAACCTGGGCGTAGAGTCTACGGTTTGTCATCCAAAATGTCCCGTCTCAATTGCTTCACAATTTGCGCTTCGGGTGTTTCCTTATAATACGGATCCAGCGGGTAGCAACCGCTTTGCAAGCCGTTGCGAGGAGCCGTTGTGCAGTCGCTAAACGTTCGGCAAACCTGCTTGCGAACCAAGGATTTTGTAGCCAACACATCGGCCGGTAGAGCCGGATACGACAGCACCATACGGCCGAGCCCGACCACGTCTACCATGTTTTGCCTTACCGCTGCTTGGGCAACGTTGGGCAAAAACTCTTGCAGATACGTATAGCCCGATCCAACCATCAAGAGATCGGGGACCGCCCGTTTGCAAGCGGCTGCGGTTTGAACCTGTCGCGCAACGCCAACCAACGGGTCTTCGGGCGGCAAGTATCCATCGCTTGGCGGGAAAATCGCAGGTCGCTGGATGTGAGGCGTATAGTAAGGGCTCCCGCAAGTTAAATTGACGGCAGCAACTCCCAAATCACGTAAAATTTTTAGTAACGCAATTGACTCGGTCAAGTCAATCGAAAGAGGATCATCAGGGTTCATGCCGAACCCAAAACGGTAAGGCGAACAGCTTTGAAAATCAGCAGGTACTCCACACTCGGTTCCCATGATGAACGGTGGAAAATCAAAGACACTCAATCGAACACCAATCATCAAATCGGGACACGTTTCCTTGACGGCTTTGATGATTGACCTCAACAACAAAGTCCGACCTGAAAAATCGCCTCCATATCGCCCCGGCCGATGATGCGCACCGAGGAACTCGTGCAGCAGATATCCATGGCAAGCTTTCACATCAACGAAATCAAAACCCGCCCGCTCTGCGACCCTTGCCGACTCGACATATCGCGTGATCAAGTCGTCCAATTCCATGTCGGTCCACACAAGAGATTCGTCGTGGGAGTCGAGACCAAATCGAGCGTTCAAAATCGGATGATGATACGCAATGCGAGGTTCCATAGTCTTCCCGTTTGGCCTGGAGAATCGCCCGCTGTGCGTTAGTTGAAGTCCGCAAACTAGGTCGCTCGTATCGCCAAAAGCCCGATGGTGGGCTTCGACGAGGGCGCTACGTAAATCGGCCAAACCCTGTTCGTGGCTCGAAGTCGCCATGAGCTGATTGGGATTGGCCCTCCCGTCCGCTTGCACAGCCGCCGCTTCGCCCCCCCAAATCAATTTGGCACCACTCTCGCCAAATCGCCCCCACCGCCGAAAAACGCGTTCCGAGGGTGTTCCGTCACGATTGGCATCCCAGCCTTCCATCGGATGGATACACCAGCGGTTGCCAATCGTCCGTGTTCCAAATTTCGCAGCCCAACCCAGAGGCGATCCCTCCGCAGCAGACAAAACAGTCTCGTCCAGTGGCAACTCAACACCGAGACTAGCAAGCCGGTCGGCAAACTGTTGCGGTGTCTTGAAAGACGACATCTTTGAGTAGGCGTGTGCCATTCAGCTAGAAGCTTTCTGATGTAGAATCCGCAAGAACGATGTTGGCTTTCGACAAATGGAAAGCACGAACTTGGGTGTCGTCGGCGAACTGAATTCGCGCGATCCGTTTCAGTCCGCGACCGTCAAGCTCAATGATGCGGCCTTTTCCATAAGTTGGATGCTCGATGATTGAACCAACTTGAAATGCCATCGCAGAGGAATCGGAGATGAGGTCCGAAGCGGTCTGAACGCGCGTCTTCACTTGGTTCTTGCGTTCGCGGACAAGGTTTTTTAGCTTAGCGGCTATTTCATCTGGAGGAAGCTGGCATTCGTCGTCGAAATCGACTTGATCCATGTCCGCAAAAGGACTTTTTCCAGGCTTGCTCCGCTGCGTTTGAGAAAACTCCCAATCGTCGTTGTCTTCAAACTCAGAAATACCCGCGGCCTGATCAATCCACTTAAGCTCCGAACGCGGCAATTCCATCAAGAACGAACTCGGAACGCTCATGCGGTGCATGAAACCTCGATACTTTGCAAAACTCAACTGAAGATTCTGTTTGGCCCGCGTGATTCCTACAAATAGCAACCGACGTTCTTCCTCCATCTGCTTCGGATCTTCACGGCTTCGCGAATGAGGCAAGACATCCTCTTCGACGGCGATGATGTACACGTTGTCAAACTCAAGCCCCTTGGCCGAGTGCAACGTCATCAACGTGACACGATCGCTACTCAATTCTAATTTGTCGGTGTCGCTCAGCAATGCGACTTGCTCGAGAAAATGCTCCAAGCGATTGCCGTCGGTGAACGTCTCGTCGATGT
>JANMNK010000486.1:0-6713 GCA_031373875.1 Pirellulaceae bacterium
CGGCGAAGTACGACGTTTCGCTCTCCATCTTGCGGCGGTTCTTCGGTATACGTCGCATTCAGTTTACGCTCGGGACGTGGAATCGCTCCCAAGTACTTACCGGCGATCGCCAATGCTTTCTCTTCGTCGAATTTTCCGGTAACGATCATCACGACGTTGTCCGGTTGGTAAAAGCGTCGATAGAAATCTTGAAAGTTATCAATTGGCACACGTTCGATATCCGAACGATTACCGAACGTGGATTAGCCGTAGTTGTGCCATTCATAAGCGACAGCTTGGACGCGCTGAGCCAAGACGCCTTGGGGGCTATTTGCACCGCGTTCAAACTCGTTTCGTACGACGGTGAACTCGGACATGAGGTCTTCGCGTTTTACGAAACTGTTTACCAAGCGATCCGATTCCATGTGGATTGCAAACTCGAGGTTTTCGTCATTTGCAGGAAGTGTTTCAAAGTAGTTGGTGCGGTCAACGTTGGTTGTACCATTGAAATTCGCGCCGTGATCGCGCAAAGCTTTTGGGACTTCTGGAAAAGTTGGCGTTCCTTTGAAGACCATGTGTTCGAGAAGATGGGCCATGCCCGCTTCGCCGTAACCTTCGTGCCGTGATCCAACGAGTACGGTCATGTTGACGGTGATGGTGGAACGGGAGGGTTCAGGGAACAATAACAAGCGAGCACCGTTATCAAACTGGTACTCGGTGACACCTTCGACCGAGGTGACTTTTTTTGGTGGAGCCGCCAGTGCGTTCATCGCCACGCACGACATGCAAATTGTGAACAGAAACAAACGACGCATGGTAAACCCTCATTTGATACAGGATTAGAATCCGCAGAGGGCAGATTATACGACGAATCAAGTCTGCATGCACCGCGTCTACCATCACAAGATTGCCAAATACTGCTACTCGGTAATTCATAACACGCGTTCAATTTCAAAGTCGCGAGGCATCTCAGGTTAGAAGGCGAGAATTCCTCGTAAAAAGGTAGACGAACCTTTCGAGCTCACCTAAACTTCAATCACTCCAGTTCTACTCCTTCCATGTATCTCCTCCTTTCCAAGTTGCCTTCGCCTGCGCCGGCAATTCACGGTTTTCGCACAATCGGTTAACAATTCAGACTGAGGTCAGTGAATGTCCAAGTTGATGCTGCATGTTCTGTTGTCCGTTTGTTTTGTCGTATCGCCTCAATTTGCCCAAGCCGACGAGCCGGCATTTCCTGGCCCGCAATCGAAATGGAACGGCTTTTCGCGATACGATTTTGAAGTCGACGGCAAGCCAGTCTTGGTAGTCGTTCCCGATAAAGCTGTTGCGGGGAAACCTTGGGTATGGCACGGGGAGTTTTTTGGGCACAAGCCTGAACCCGACATCGAATTGCTCAAGCGAGGATTTCATGTCGTCTACATGCAGATTCCAAACTTGTTCGGATCGCCCCAGGCTCTAAAACATTGGGACGCTTTTTATAAAGTTCTGACTGAGAAACATGGATTCGCTCCGCGTGCGGCTTTCGTGGGCGTGAGTCGTGGTGGTTTGTATTGTTACAACTGGGCGTCGGCAAACCCGGACAAGGTCGCGTGTATTTTCGGTGACGCACCCGTTTGCGATCTCCGTAGTTGGCCTGCAGGAGCTGGCAAGGGCACGGGGAATCCTGACGAGATGAAACGCATTCTCGAAGTCTACGATGCAGCCAACGCAGATGAGCTTTACGCGCGAGCCTTGAACCCGATCGATCGCTTGGAGCCACTTGCCAAAGCCAAAATTCCGCTGCTGCATGTTTATGGTGACGCCGACATGGGTGTTCCCTGGGGCGAAAACACAGGGATCGTGGCCGATCGCTATCGCAAGCTTGGTGGCCAAATCACGCTGATCGCCAAGCCAGGCGTGGGGCATGTTCACGGCTTGGACGATCCAACGCCGATCATTGAATTCATCGAAAAACACTCGTTGGCCGCGCTTTCCAAAAAGTAGCAATCCGGCAATAAACATCGGATTTCGACCAGGGGCCATCGATCCCTTGCCGCCTGATCGGTTGTTTTCGAAGTGACGAATTTTTGCGCGATCGATCGCGCACGAAGCCAATTGTGCTGCGGCGAATGCTATGCTGAGGACATCTCCGTTGTTGGTCTTTGTACCTCTCCCACCAAACAAAAGGACCCAAGTCATGGCTGATCAACTGGATATGCAGAAATTCGATCTTGAGCGTTACAAGACGATTGTCGAACTCGAAATCAAGAAGATGGAGGCTTTTGCAAACTTCAACTATCGCATGATGGAAGTTGCCGAACTCCAAATAAAGAACGAAACGAAAATCGCTCGCCTGACCATTCTCAAGGCCGCCATGAAGAGTTATGAAAAAGCTCGACAGAAGGCGATGAAGGAAGAGCGACTGCTCGCCGAAAAAGTCGTTGCATACGCTAAAGCCATATCAAGAATACCCTTCTTGTTACGTGGCGAAGTGGCTGACAAGGCAATGGTTTCGTTAGGCTGGCAGGGATGGACGTTCTTGCTTGCCAAGGCTCCAAATGTTGTCACGGCTATGAACAAAGTGAAATGCGGTGCTACGGAACGCAAGGCAACGCAGTTTTCATTTCCAAGTCTGAAGTCAGGCGACGCGTCGACAGATATAACCCGAGCCATTGTCTTGATGGACTGGGCTCGCAAGTTAGGGGCAATTCCCAAGATCGGAACAAAAGCCCAACAACGACTTGGCGAGTTGCTCCAAATTTTGGGTGACGGTGCTGATGACGGATTGGAAAAAGTCAGGACGGATTTGGCAACTGCGGAAACGGAATTTAAACGGATTAATGAAAAGCAATGGGACCAACTAAAACTCGAAAACGAAAAAGCTAAGGAAGCGTAATCCAATCGTAGGTCGGGTGGAGTGTCCTACAGACTTCGCACCTCGAGGAAACAGAAATGAGTGATTCACGTCTCCCAAGCACTTTGGATTATCACAAACTCGATTTCGCGGAAATGATTTCGCGTTCCGAGTTGTTTTTTGAAGAAATGCAAAAGCGCCGAACGGTTCGTGATTTTTCGCCCGAACCTGTTCCTCGTCAAGTGATCGAGAACTGCTTGCTAACGGCCGGAGCAGCACCCAGCGGCGCAAACCAGCAACCATGGCATTTTGATGTTGTTACTGCCCCCGAAAAGAAACGGGAGATTCGGTTAGCTGCCGAAGAAGAAGAGCGTGAGTTTTATGAAAAGCGTGCCACGCCAGAATGGCTGGACGCTCTCAAGCCCCTGGGAACGGATGCGAATAAGCCTTTTCTAGAAATTGCGCCCTGCCTGATCGCAATCTTTGTGCAAACGCATCGCATCAATGACGACGGTAGTATTTTAAAACATTACTATCCCGTGGAAAGTGTTGGAATTGCCACGGGAATCTTAGTGACGGCCCTGCATCATGCCGGTTTGGCGACACTGACGCACACGCCTAGCCCAATGGCGTTTCTGAACAAGATTCTCGGTCGCCCAAAAAACGAACGCCCATTTGTTTTGCTTGTGACTGGCTATCCCGCTGAAAATGCCAAGGTTCCGCGTATCTCGAAGAAAGCTTTAAACGTGATTGCCTCATTTCACGATTGAGTACAATCGCAATTCGTGTTTGAGATGGATTGCATACACCTCATTCCGCGACTTCGACAACCTGCCGTTTGGCTAAATCGTACGACGCACCAGCTTTGAGTGCAACGTGATCGGGTCGCTCGGGATGAACAGGCTGATTGCGATCGTAGAAATGCACTTTCCCGCGTCCGGCAACTTCTGCGATGGATTTCTTGACAATGATCGCCGTTGTTTCGTCGATGCCGATTCCCAGCAATTGAGGGTAGCGATCAACTAGTTGCGTCATGTCTTTGTGGCGACCCCGTTGTGAAAAATGCTGATCGATAGCGACCCCGCTGATGAAACCAAGTCCACCGCGTTCGTAGCCAGGTGCCATAATCTTAAAATTCTCGATCGGCGTCGCACGTGCAAGATAGCGGGCTTGGATCGAAGCGCCCGCCGATGATCCACCGATAACGCCGCCCCGATGAAGTACTTCTTTCATCAGTCGATGAGCGGTCGTACCGTAATAGGAGTCGGCCAAGTTCCACTGACGCCCCCCGCCAAACCAAATTCCTGTCGCGTCCTTCAGTGGCAACAAGAATTGCTCGTCCGAATTGGCTTGCTCGCGATTCTTGGTATGGATCATGGCGGTTTGTGAAACGCCCATCTGCTCCCACGAAGCCAACATGCCACGATCCGCAGAAACGTCGTCTTCTTCGCTGCAGGGAACATACACCAATCGAGCAGCGTCGGGCCCTCCGGCCAAGTCAACGAATGTCTTCATTAAGCCCTCCGGCACGCCACCGCCGCCGACTATGATTAATGAACCATTTTCGACAATCGGCTCCTCAATTTGCGAAGGAGGAAACGGCTCAAGCGTTCGATCGATTGCATCGCGTCGCCACTCGGTCAAATCGACTAACCACTCGTCCGGTTGTTCGCCCAGTTGCCGTTCAGAAATCGATTGCGTCCGAATCGGTAGATGCTCCGTGCCAGACAAAAACAATGTCGCCGTGCGACTGCCGACTACCAAAATCTTGCGACCCGAAAAGACCAGCATCATGTCTTGATCCAGTCCGATCCCGACCGACCGAGGATGCGATGCAAGCACACTCAAAATCTGCTCGCGAGAATGAGGCTCAACAAAATCCGTTTCCAAGACGCAATCCGGCAAGAGATTCATCCCGGCCTCCACCGCTGGATGATTCGAAGTTGTCGAGGAGATGAACGTTTCAGATAGCAGTTTCGACTGAGGACCTATCACGAAAACAGTTTTGCCGTTCTTAATGTGAGATTCGAAAGCACTTTGTAATCGCGATCTTTCGCTCGCCGGAATATCTTTGGCTTGGCGGCTATCGTGCCAAGCGATCACGTCGAATGATTCTTGGCTGTCTAAGCCCGCATCGAAAGACTTGACGGAAACAGATTGGAATAATGCAGTTAGCGCGGGAACTAAACTGTCTGTTTCCGCTTGATTTGTAAACAACACCAGTCGCAGTTCGTCGTTTTTCGCTTTCGTTTGCGTTAGAAAATTTGCGAAGGCTGCATCTGAGGACGCGACGATAATGGTTCCATTAATCTTGAGGTCGACTGGCCAATCGTCGAACCGTTCATCGAAGATTTGGCCATGAACTGTTCCGGCCAAGAAGAGCATGGCGATCAAGATAAAACTAGTGTTTCGCATATATACCGTACTTTCGAAACTGTATTGTCAGCGATGCGTATAGAGAACTTGTGATTGCGATTGGCGAAGATTCTAAAATAGCTCGCTCTCAGTCATTCGCCAACCACTAACACTTGTCAAAGTTCGCAGTCCCAGTAGATGGATTAAAAAATTAATTGGGTGGGCGACTGAGTGTCGAACGCCAGTCTCAATCGTATTTCGAGCAATTCCGGACGATTGCGTTTTTTCTACTTTAAAACTCGAAGAATAAATTTGGACAAAGCACTAGGTCCGAATGGCCGAAAAACGGCAGAATGAGCGTTTCTCTCTTGATAGTTATTGATGCGTGAGATTCCTTGTTGACATGTTCGGATTGTCGAATGCATAATTATCGCGTGGTCGTCAGTTCAAGTTGGCATCTAGTTTGGCTTCGTGTCAGATTAGCCATGTCTCGCATGGGTTACCCATGCGTAGTCCTCTAACCGAGCATTTCCACGTTGAAGATGCGTGCGTCTCCCGACGCACAATACTTCAACGCACACCAGTTTCGTTGAACTGACGACCCATTTCTTTACTTTTGCAAAAGTGGATCGAGTCGCAATTGATTTGGATCGAACAACTAGCTCGCATTTTGATCGATTCGAATTGGAGGCGAGAAGAGCTTTATAGGATACTGACAGAGTATTCCAAGAGATCTGCTCCATCGCGTTTTCAAATGGCAGACGAGCTTGCTGCAAAATTCCCGACTCCACCATCAATGACTCGGTTGGTCGAGTGGCTCCAGCAACGCACGAAGATCGCAGGCGGATTTAACAAAGCAAAACTAGCACGAGCAAGCCGCTGCAATCTAACGCGATCGCAAATGCGGCGTTCGATTCCGATTCAGTTCAATCGGGAACTCCCCAATTTACCCTTGGTCAGTGACCTCGCCGAGTGGTTAGATATCCCTGTCGGACTATTGGATTGGCTTTCGAAGCATCGCAAGGTTCATTATCGACTGCGTTGCCTTCGCAAAAATTCAGGGGGAATGCGTCTCGTAGAATCTCCGCGAATGCGTTTGAAAATTGTCCAAAGACAGATCAATCGCGAGATACTTCAGCGAATACCTTGCCATGACGCGGCTCATGGTTTTGTGCCAGGACGGTCTCCTATAACTGTCGTGGACAAGCATGTTGGCAAATGTGTTGTAATGCACATGGACCTGCAAGATTTTTTCCCGTCGATTGGTGCGTCGCGTGTATTTGGGTTATTCCGAAGCTTGGGGTATCCGTACGCTGTTACACAGTTATTGACCGATTTGTGTACGTCAACTTGCACCTTCAGTGAACTGGCTGCGGTTCAGGGCGAGTTTACAAAGTCCGCGTTCATGATTCCCGAAGCTCTACATGACGTGCGAGGGTTGTACTTCCGAAAGCACTTGCCACAAGGTGCTCCCACATCGCCAGCATTAGCCAACCTAGTCGCATATCGACTTGATTGTAGGCTTGCAGGCTTGGCCGCGAGTCTT
>JANMNK010000489.1:0-7548 GCA_031373875.1 Pirellulaceae bacterium
CCGGAAAGGAACCACAACATCGCTTTTCTAAAGTACTTCCTTCAAACAAGTAGTTCCTTTCTGCCGGAAAGGAACCTCAACATCGCTTTTCTAAAGTACTTCCTTCGAACAAGTAGTTCCTTTCTGCCGGAAAGGAACCACAAGTACTTCCCGGCTGCCGGAAAGGAACCCGACCATGCCCTTCTTCCCGACAATCTCTCAATTCAAAAAATTCCGTCGCCTTTCAATCGCCACTCAAGTTCGATTCTGATCGTATTAACAACAAGCGAAAAACACGCCCCGTCACTCATCGTGCACGTAACGAGTTCCTGCGAAGTAAGCACGCCAGCAAAAGTTATTTAGCGTTATCCGCCGTTTTGGCGTTAGCCACGGTTACTTCGAATGACTGTAAACTTATGCATGGGTGCTTACACGTCACAAATCCGGCGCAGCAAAATCAGTAATTCCAAACAAAAACTCCCTCGAGTTGGAATCAAGCAAAATCATAAGACGCGGCAGCTTATGAAATCCAGCTCGATTTGCCGCAGTCTTCTCCATACATGCGACCGATTCGCGCACAATAAATTCGCGAACCCGTCCACCTTCGATTCGATTGGTATACTGCCAAGTTTTGTAATGATCGGCGTGTACAATCCAATTTGACTTGAACTTATCAACTGAACGCCAACCATCTGCTTGCGACCTCTGCAAGAATTGAGGAATACTAACCTGATCGCTCACTTTGCCGAACATCATTACCAATCGACCAGCTCGATTTACCCTTACCACTTCTGCGAATTCGACGCCCAAACCAGCCCGCATCTCGTCATTGATGATGTCAATAAACAATGCATCAACAGAAGGTACCGCCGTTACCGTAGGAGCTGGATCTGCACATCCATTAAACAAGACACAAGCGAGGCTAGTTGCAGACATAAGAACAGTGACGCGACCTAATTTCATAGCGAAACCCTTGCGGAAAAAAACCATTCTCTGAAGCGACAAGAAATCCAAGCAGAATTCTGAAAGCGATTCCCAACTTATGATTTGTATCAAGTTTATTCAACCATTCGTCTTTTCGACGGAAGAGGACACTCAAAGCGAAGGACGCGTGCGATCTGCCCCAGTACGACAAGACTGAGATTGTCGGAGACAAGCTCCGAGCACTCTGGCTTGCTGCGGTCCCTTTCTTATTCCTCTGTCTCGTTCTTATTCCTCTGTCTCATTCGTATTCTTCTGTCTCATTCTTATTCTTCTGTCTCGTTCCTATCGTCCGTTCGGGGATTGCCCCCGACGGATGCCGTTTTGGTTTCCTAAAAGCGAAGTATGTGACTTACGGTCGTGTGCCTGTTGGATGGCACCTAACGCTGTTTCCCTAGTTAGGGCACCAATCCTGTTGCGAAACAAGGGCGCAAGGCCCAGTTTCGCGTCTGATACTCTGAGCCGCATGCGCACCCACTAAGCGAAGATCGGGCTTGCCCCGAACCGTCGCAACAGGTTTGGTGCGCTAAAGCGGCAGACACCACCCGCCCGCCAGCGACGTTCGGGGCTCGTCCCCGACGAACGCCGTTTTGGTGTCCTAAAAGCGAAGCACGCGCGAGACCTCTCCCCCTAGTACGCCAAAACTGAGAGTGTCGGAGACAAGCTCCGAGCGCACTGGGTTTCGTCCGTTTGCTCGGAGAATTTGGTGCGAGTTGGTGAACGAATTTGGCCGATTGTCTATGACCATGGACGGCAAGCCGCAAGAAATCGACTCCCACCGCTCCCCCTCCGGTGAACGTCGCTCTACAAAAGCCAAACCCAAAGCCCGCGAATTGCTGTCGGCATAAAGCTTCGTCCACCAGTTCTCCAGCAGTGCATTGAACCTTAGCTGCAGAGGGGGATAACCGATTGGGGACACTCAGTATTCTACCGTTGTCGTGCGTTCTCGGTATGATGAACCGATTGTCGCATGCTTTTATAGGAGGTAGGAATGCCAAGATCGGCTCGAGTAGAATTGTTTTCTGCAGATGAGATCGCAGTTGTTCATGTGATGAATCGCACGGTAAGGCGCTGCTTTCTGATGGGAAAAGATCCCTATACAGGCCACAACTTTGATCACGCAAAGAATGGCTTGAAAGCGAATTGCGGCGACTGGCTGCGGGGTTTAGGATTGAATTGCTTTGCTATGCAACTTTGTCAGACCATTTCCACCTCATCCTCCGATCGCGTCCGGATGTCGTAGCGACCTGGGACGATGCCGAAGTAGCTCGGCGATGGATGATACTCTGCCCACTTCGTAAGAACGATTTAGGCCAAGCCGAAGAACCGACAGAAAATGAACTGGACAGGATCATCAGTGACTCTGTTAAATTAGCGTCTATTCGGTCTCGGCTGAGCGATATTTCGTGGTGGATGCGATTGGTAAGTCAGAATATTGCCCAGCGAGCCAACCGCGACGACAACGAAGTCGGTAAATTTTGGCAATCACGTTACCGCACAGTTCGACTGCTCGATGAAACAGCCGTGCTGGCCTGTGCAGCGTATGTGGATTTGAACCCGATTCGCTCGTCCCAAGCCAAGACTCTCGAAGCCAGCAATTACACTTCAGTGCAACGGCGAATCCAAGCGATCGAGCCCCGGGTTTCTTCGAAGGCTAAGAACACTCGTTCGGCCAAAGCTGAGTAAAGCTGCTCGAACGAAAAAAGCAAAACCAATACTCCCGCCCGATTCGGCGCAACCTGACGATCATGTTGCACCGATTGAAATCAACAAACGTCGCGATGCGACAGGTCCTCGTTGCAATCGGAGTGGATGCAGGGCAAGCGACAAAGGTTTCTTACCAATCCCAACAACTGAATATCTTGAATTGCTTAATTGGACCGCTCAGCAACTTAGGAAAAAGAAGCGTGTCGCAGAACCCGTTTCCGCGAGATCGATTCTTAAACGGCTTGGCATCAGCAGCGACATCTGGTGCGAGATGGTCAGAGAGTTCGGAAGCTTTTTCAGTACCGTCGCTGGCAAACCCGAAGTAATCGACGCCCTTCGCATCAGAAATGGCAAAAAACGTTACAAGGCTACTCAAAAGCTCAGAGAATTAATCAAGGCATAGATCTTAATTCGACTTCACAAAAAAACCCGTTAACGCATTCCCCATCAACAAACCAAGCGACTGCTCTCTTATCGCTGATTGCGTCCGGGTTGTTCGGCTGATCCGCTCCGGCTTACAAATGACAACCCGTGTTAACTAGCTATGGAACTTTTGAAGGTCGTACACATTACGCCACCAAGTTCGGTTATTTTCAATGTCCTTTGAACGCTGTTTCGAGAAGCGCAATTTCCTCTGCAAAAGCGTCTGCACATACCGGTCGCTTGTCAAGCGATTCCTCATAACTCATCAATCCCACGGAGATGGTACCGAAGCTCTTCCAGTATAGAAATCGTTTGTCACGAATCGTCAAGATCTTTTTCCGGCCTTCATTCGGTAGCCACATTTTCAAGAAATCCTCGCAAATGTGCCTAGATACCGCCTGGACAGTCATACTCACGCGTCCTTTACGTGAAGAACCGTAATGCTCACTACAATATCGCTCCCAGACGGGTTTTCGCTCCGCTTCCCAAAGCTCTCCGCCCAAGTTCGTAAGCTCAAATATTTGCGATTCGCAAGAGTACTCCGAAATACGAATTATGCCTTTTCCTAACCACTTTCTAATTGTCTCCGCCAGTGTTGATTTATCCATTGTATGTGGCTTAAATCCAAAGCATGGATTCACTCCATTCTGCCCAAGCATGCGGAAACTTACTTCGTACTTCGACAGAATGTCGAGTATTAGTAATTCGTCCTCGCTCAAATTTGTCTGTCCGCTACGAAAATAAGAGCCATTCATTGGAAATCAATGCCTTCACCAAGTTCTAATTCTTGCCAGGTCGACTTTTGATACTCTTGAGAACGAACAAATGTGAATCTTACTTACCCTGGTAGGATTGTATCAATCTATGGGGACCAAGAAAATTAGCACCTCCGCTTTCCAAGAATCTCGTTCGTTCCTTCGCATCCCTACATTGCGTTGGGAACGGAGTGCCCCAACGTAATTCCCAGCTGTCAATTGCGAACTTGATAAGACGAACTGAGTTTTGGAGAGACCATTCAAAGTCAAAGCATCGAATATGAGATCAGTGAAGAGACGTACTTCTAACAGAGTTTGCTGTAATGAAATGGGTGGATAATTCATGATGCAATCGATCGTGAGATACCATCGGGATGAGGAAGGGGCGTGGGTGGCGGTTTTGGGGTGTGGGAATGGGCGGCATTTGCGGCATGATCCGCCTTGGATGAATCGCGAGTGGGTGACGACAGAGCAAGGTCGCGCGTCGATGATTGGTTTTCAACTTGATTGCAAAAAAGTGCGAGGAAAATGTCCCAAAGGATTTTCCGCAAAGCTCTCTCGAAGCTTGTTAGCGTGTATAGGTCGTTGCCGCAATAGTCCGACCAATTATGTTTTGTCTTCGCTCGACTCGGTTAAGTCGCACGTAGTAAAGAGACGTTGTTCCTTGGTCGATGAATGCGATACCGTTTGCCATCGTCTACCGTTCAAATTCAGTTTGCCCGGACGACTAATTCGGGGCATTCTATCGAGAGCGATCCGCAAGTTCACGCGGTTTCTCGTGCAATTCTGCTGGGTAAAAATCCGAAAGGTGTCGTTGAACCCGAACCTTTACAAAGTTAGCGGGGAAGATGCCAAAAGGTGTGTTGCGTGGTCGTTGCTATTTCAATGCGATTTGGTGGGTAACGCTTTTTGCATTGGAAAAATGGACGATTGTTTCGGACACGACCACTTCACACACCCTACTTCGCTACTTTGCTGAGGTCAGAACGCACCGAACCGCAGGTGGCATCCACCAAGAACGTCGAACCGAATTTGCCTCGTTTACAACGCAGGGGAAGTTGACGAATGGTGTGTTGCGTGGTCTTTGCTTTATCAATGCGATTTGGTGGGTAACGGTTTTTGCTTTGGAAAAATGGACGACTGTTTCGGATACGACCACTTCACACACCCTACTTTGCTTAAAAAGCTTGGTCCGAATGGTGCGACCTTGAGCTTGAGACAGTTCGGTCCCCTTCAACTCGATGTAGAGTGTCGCATTCACCAAGACATATGCCGCAAACATCAACGATCGATGAAGTTGATCGGCTCGCATCGTCGAAGCGTTTGCTCTATCCGCGAGCAGATGGAGTTGTTGCTCCTTGATCCACTTCTACATATTATCCCCCACCGCAATACTCTTTCTCGCAGAACGTCTTGTATCGAATACGTCAACGCTCAAATGGGTGACGACGAAGCGAGGATTGGGGCCTTTGTGTAAGTGTTCAGAATAACAAGCAGGGTATCCCCATCGATTTCCATATGTACCCATTGTTTTCCCAGAGGACGATATGCGGGCCCTGGCATCGGTTACATCGGAAGGCATGACTTGGATCTTTCCGGCACGGAGTTTGCTTAGTTGAAACTGCAATGTTCAAGACGAAGTTAGTGGTCGTTCGGCCTTCATGATGATCTTTTAACCCTCTGCTGGAGTAGCGATTCCCAATGTTCATGCCCTTCAACATCCTTGGCATTTGGATACGTGCAATTTTTTCGCTGCTCCTTCTTGGAGTCGGTATTTTCTTGATAGCTAAGTGGTATGAAAATCGAAAAATCGTCGTTATGGACCAAATTGAAGTTTCGCAGCGCGTACCTGAGGTTGACGAAAAAGGCGCACTTCAGTTTGAACCGCAAACTGGAGAGTTAGAACGCGTTTATACAAAACAGTGGCGGTTTGGAGTTAATCGAGAAACGGCGTTTCTTTTGGGAGGGACAGCGTTGATATGCTGGTCGATATTCGGAGGCTGGGTTTGGTCGCCGCGAATGTTACGCAGGGTTGGGACGAATGAACCAACAACGGCCCGGAAGGTACATGAAAACGACAGTCAGGTTCGGATGTTACAGCTTCCAGACGGCAGCCGGGTCCGCGTCGAATACTTCGGGCCCTTGGACGGGGATCCGGTAGTGCTAACACACGGATGGGGACTTGATGCCAATGAATGGTACTACACGCGTAAGTTCCTAAGTGAACAAAACAAACGCGTGATCACATGGGATTTACCGGGTTTGGGGGCTTCTGACAGGCCCGCCAACCGGGACTGGAGCATAGAGAATTTGGCGAGAGCTCTGGATGTTGTTGTGGCTACTGCAGGCGACAAGCCCGTCGTTCTGCTAGGCCACAGCATCGGCGTTATGATCACCTTAACTCACTCCAAACTATTTCCCGATACGCTTGGAAAGCGCATCCGTGGACTGGTGCTTGCCCAGAGCACCTATACCAATCCCGTCAACACCACGTCCCTGTCAGGACTCTATAAGATACTGCAAAATCCTGTCTTAGTTCCGCTTTGCCACTTGATGATATGGACCTCGCCGATATTCCGAGCGCTAAACGTTATGAGTTATCTAAACGGCTCTGCCAGTCGCTCTACGGAACGAGGGTCGTTTTCTGGTAACGAAACCAGGGGACAACTCGAATTCATCGCCCGCTATTACTGCAAGTCGGCTCCTGACGTTATCGCTCGTGGCATGTTAGGAATGCTCAAGTACGACGCCACAGAAGTTTTGAGTCGTATAAGCGTTCCAACACTGATAGTGGCAGGAGACAATGATCGCGTTTGCCTTCCTGAGGCGAGTCGCTACATGGCGCAGAAAATTCCATCCGCAAAGCTTTTCGTTTTGAATCAATCGAGGCATTGCGGACTATTCGAGCACCACGAGATTTTCCACAGTGCGTTGAACGAATTTCTTGAGTCACTGCCACGACTTAAACCCCAGGGTTTAGGTCAGAAGTTCGATAAACCAAATTCTCTTGTGTTACCCCGTTAAAGGCCAATAGATTTAAGAGTAAATGCGAACTAGATAGCAAGCAGCATGGCACCGGCCACCAAGTCGACACAAGACGTTGTATTCAGCGTTCGGGTTTGACGAAAGTCTATTGCATGGGTGAGGTCGATGTGCATAGCTTGCGCGGTGTCGATGTTGAGATGCGAGCAGGCGAGTTCGTTGTGATACTTGGAGCGTCTGCGAGCGGCAAGTGCACGCTGCTGCGCATTTTGGGCGGATGGGATGTGCCGACCTCAGGAATTGTTGTGTTTCGAGAGCATTTCTTGAGCGATGCCCATCAGGACGAATTGACCGAGTACAGAAGTGAGCATTTTGGATTCGTGTTTCCGTTCTATAACTTGATCGCCACTTTGACTCCCACCAAGGATTCGCTCGTGCCTACAGCGCGGCCTAGCCATCCACCGAACGATCATCGCCGAGGGTGAGCTTGCAATTGCGTATCTTGTACCCGATGTTTTGGTACAATTAAACTGTGTCCCCGTTGATCCGTTCAGTTGATCGTTCTGCTTGATCCGGAGGTCTCGTTGGAAAAAATGCATCCAGTTACTCAAGCTGCACGCGTATGTTTCTCTGTCTGTTCGGTGTTCTGTGTCAACATGGTTTTTATCAACGCCAGGATTTTCGCTGAAGACTTCGTGAATTCTACTGGAGCGAGGATGGT
>JANMNK010000496.1:0-5811 GCA_031373875.1 Pirellulaceae bacterium
TGCCAATCCCAATAATCAACCGTGGCTTGAGCCAAAATTCGTCGAACAGTTCGATTGAGTCCTAGCGCATCCTCCGAGCTAAATTAGGGGGACGCCGACAGAGTGCTGAACCTTTGTTTTGATCCCTTTCGTAGCAATTACGTACCCATGCTCAAATTTTTTCTAGCCGAAGATAAAGGCTGCACAAAGCGAGGAGGCTGATTTGAAGAGCGACCTACTTTTTCGTTCCCTCTAATTCTTTTACTGCGTCTCGATGAGCTTGAGCCATCTCCGGCAATCCTGCTTCGTCGAACGCACGGATCAGCAACTTACGAGTTTGAATTCGCGATTTGTTTGCCGTCAAGCTAGTCGTAAGTTTTGAGATCGCATCCATGGGGCGATTGGCAATTAGCAATATCTCTCCGTAGGTGTCGATCACTTCAATGCTGTTTGATCTTGCAGAGTAAGCTCGTTCGATTAACTCGACGGCACGTTCGATTTGTTCTGGTTTGTGCCGCGCAAGCAGCAGCGCCAAATTGTTTTGCGCTTCGAAACTTCGCGGGTTGCTTTTGAGGACCATTTCCAAATACCGAATCGCTTCGTCAAATTTGTTTCGTTTAGCGTACTCATTGGACAGATTAAAATAAGTCGTTGTCGTTGCCGTGTTATTCTCGATATGATCTGTGAGGATTTTTTGTAGGGCGACGGTTGGCTGGAGTTCGGTGGAAAGCAACAAGGAAACATCTTCGGCAACGTTTGGATTACTTGGGTCCGCGCTGGCGGCGGATTCTAGCAAGCCAAGCTTTGCGATCGTTTTGTTGCCATCTTTCTTACTCGTCGCATAAAATTCTGCGCGAAAGACCTCCGATAGCTCGCGACGGAGGAGCACGGGATCTAGCTCGGAAATTTCCGTTGCGTCGCGTAGGAGCTTTTTGGCTTCCGTGAACTTGGCCAGCAAAACATTGCATTTGGAAATCGCCAACCAATCTTCGGTGCTACTTGTATTATTCGCGATGTTCGTTTCGTAGTGTTTTAAAGCTTTTTCAGCAGCCAATCGGGCGTCGGAGTCGAACCCCAGTCGGCGGGCTGCGAACGCGAGCTGCAGGTAATAATCTGGGTTTCGCGTAGCGGCTTGTTTGAGGAGGTCGATCACTTTACTGCGCGACTTAGGGTTTTCTATAAGGCGAGAGTAGGCAACTAGAAATCTTGGGTCGACCTCTGGCCATTCGATCGCTTCTTGTAAATGATGCGTTAGACGCTCGCGCACTTCAACGTCGCCAGCGTTGAAGTCCATGATCAACTTGGCAGCAATCATGGCATGAGCGGGCGCAAACCCTGCAACGATATCAGGAGAAATTGCAGCCAGAGTAGATTGGCATTCGACCGAATTACCACTTAGTTCATCGACAAGAGCGGTAGAATATAACGCAGTTACATCATTCGGCTTGGCTTGCAAGACGCGTTGCAACGAGATGGAAAGTTTTCGTAACCTGTCTTCCGGAATCGAGTACCTAACAGGTTTTGAGTCGAGTTGCGAGTCATACTTGGCAAGTACAGCCTGCGAAAGGTTTTGTGTCGAAACCAGAGACTGGGCAGACTGTGAATATTGCTGTGCGATGCGGTCGCCGCTTTGGAAACTTTGGGTGATCAGCGTAAAGTAAAAAGCAGCAAAGACTACGACGATGGGCATTGGTATCAGCACCATTTGCCAGTTTCGAGACCTTAACCAAAAAGCGGTGGCGTCGAAAATCGCTTGAAGCAAGATGGTTGGTCGGCTTGCGAAGCGCGACCACTGAGTGCGAATACCGACCTGGCGTCCCATTTCTACCATTAGGCTTGCTCCCGCTCATCGTCTGAGGCGCGTTTGTTTCGCTGCAGGATTTCTTCGAAACGAACTACCTCGATCGGTCCGCTGTCGATGCGTTTTGTCGTAGCAGATAGCGAGCTAAGACTGATTTCTTCGTATTCAACCTCTGACTCTGATACGAGATCCGGGGTACGACTCTGAATCATCTGGTGAACAGTTTCTGGAAACGTAAGGATGCGATTCAAAGCTTGTGGAATCATCGGCAGCGGGGTATCCAGCGTGTTGAAGTAAATCGGTCCGCAGAGTGCTGCGACGAATTGCTCTAAAAGAACAACGCCAATAATTCCCAAGATCAACACCATCCAACCAACCATAGATATGCTCAATCCGAACACCGTGGTCATACTCTCCGAAGCCATAATATGTAAAGCAGTCTGGCAGCCTTGGATGGCAATGCACCAATAAAAAGTGCACAAAAGTGATAATCCCAGTGACAGCAACGAACGACGAAAAATAATGCAAGCCGCCAAGCATATTGCTAGATAGGTTTCGAGCCCATTCCAACTTGCCAATTGCGATGCAACTTGAAATGGAGTTTGGCTGCCCGTATTAATCGTGTCGTTCACCAGCAAGTTCGGAACTGCGGCAACATCCAGTAAATTGCTCGCGATCCAGGCTGTTAGCGGATACGAGTACTGCAAGATCGATTGCCATGAGGGCAGTAAGAATACGATCGGAAAGGACAGGCAAACGAACCAAAGCAGAGGGCGCATGCGACCTTCATTCTGTAAAAACTCAGAGCCAATTCCTGCGACCGCAGCGGCTAGTGCGGGAAGACCAAACAAGGGATTCAAAGCCGACGCGACGGCAAAGCTGACTGATATGACGGCCCAGAGTTCGGGCAAGTAGCGACCGAAGGTATTCGTAGGCGAAGTGTCTGTGGGTACGTCTTCATAAAGGAAGCGATCCCACGCCAATCGGCCTACGGCAACCAACATCGCAATGCCAACCAGCAATACAGATAGGCGAACAGTTGGAAGATCGCCGACGATCGATAAAAATCGAACAAATGGCCATAGCGACACCAGCAATGGAATCGTCAGAAATCCGATCTTGATGACGCCACGCGTTGACTGCGGTGGCAAAATTTCAGTATTGGTATCAGACATTAACTCACACTCAAAATAAGTTTGACGCGGCTCATTCAATTGCAAAGCGGCGGAAACCTATGTGTGCGACCCCCACGTGGGGTGGTTAGTATTTGACTGGAACTCGCTGGTCACCGGATACTTCGCGTTATCATACCAGCTAACGGATTTAAGGGAAGGATTTTGTTTTGATGAAGTTGCTTAGGAATAAGGAAGCTAGCGAATTTGCGGCCTTTATCAACTGTTCTTGGTTTTGACCGAGTTGTTTCAGACACTTATTGTGACGAAGGCTGCCTCGATTCGTTCCGTTTCCTGCGAATAAACGCTAGACGTAAGGATGATCCTACGCGGGTTTAGGCAGCAGCGGTTGTCGTGCTCGGATCAGAAGTGGTTTTTTGGGTACGAGTTCGAGTAGGAGCACGATTGAAGGAGGAGTACTAATTCATTAAGTACGACATATCGCTTCGATGCCCGAACCTGCAATTTCAACTTGGCGTGTTTCGCCCTCTACCATGTCCCTAGTAGCAAGATGATCTGTAGCAACGGAGGGCAGTTGATCTGGGGGTGAGTTCCAGTTGCTAGACAGTTGTTCGCGAACAAGACGAGGCGCTCATTCGATCGCAGGGTCGAGCATTTCCGACTCAGAGGAAGTCGCGAATGAAGTCACGGAAGTCTGGCAACTTGGTAGTCAGATCTTTCGCAATTCGAAGTGGGGCCGGCAACTGGGAACATTTAATGAAAACGAATTGATAGTCCCGCGCCCGCAAAGAAATCAACGCTGGCATCGTTGAGCCCCATACCGCTCCGAATGTCCGCTTGAATATTGGAAGTTACTAGATACGTGAAGCCGCTGTTAATATAGTGCTCGGTACGAGCCGTGACTGCATTGTGAGGCATTAGCGAAAACCATTCCGTGAACATGGTCAATTTATCATTCAGCGAGCGATTGAGCGTCAGCGACTGAGCGAACTGAGCGTGCTCTTGACTCGAGCTGTCGATCGAGGAATTATATTGCGTGCTTGCTCCAAATGATAATTTCTCGGTGATGTCCCAGCCGTATAGCAAATTCACACCAGGAAGCACTCGGTCATTGGTGAAATTAGATCTGCCAGTGGGAACAGTTAATTGCGGGACGACAGCGACTTCTGGAAGCCAGCCTAGTTGCGGAGCTAATGCTAATTTGCAGCCTAAGTATAGGTCTTCCAATCCTGAAGCGCTCTCGTGTGAAACGCCGTTGTCGACGGAAACGGATACGGGAAACATTGCGGCACGCAATTCAAACCAATTCGCATAGACTCCGGCACGAAGCAACGATTCGCCGAACGTATGCGATTTGGTGTTGTCATCCTTGGAAAACAAATAACCGGATTCGAGTTGCGCTACTCCACGTCCAACCGTGGAACTGGCTTCCGTAAAATCTGGACGGTCGGTCGCCATGGCGGGCAATTCCATGTCGACATCACGGTTCCCGTCCCAACTAAAAAGCGTGCGAGAATCCCGATCAAATATTCCAGCGGAAACTGGATTCGATAGAGCCAACAAAGTGCACAAGGCAAAGAACGCGAGTTTTGGCATGACGGATTTTCCCTTCACAATATTGATCGACTTTACGACCATTTAACCGCCAGCAAACCGAAAATCGAACTAGATGATCGGATAGAAAGTTAGAGCATAATCGGCATTCGAAGAATATCTTCCTCAGGTTGCCTTCCTTCTGCTTAGCTGTGTTTATGCAATCTGATCGCGTGTCAATTTGCTAGCAAGTTTTGTCGGGAATGACGTTTCTGTTAAGAAGTCTTTTACGCGAGGGCAGATTTCGCTCGTGCATACAGGGGGGAGTCCGGTTGGGATTCTCCGGGAAGCAGATAACTGCAGCCAGCAAGGTAGCGACTTCGCCAAGTGGGGCTCATCGCGTGAAAGTCTTCGAGTACTGCCGACGAGAATTTATAATCATGCGCGTCATTGCCTTTAACGAAGACGAGATTGCGGGCCGCTTTCATGATCTCTATCGCAGATACCTTATCGTCAGCAGCTTTAAGAATTTCAGCCGCAGCAAGATCGGCATCCTGTTGGACGTGTTTGAAAATGTCGTTTACCGAGTCGGGCATGGATTCCGAAGGTTGAATTCCATCAATCCATTTCTCTGGTAATTGTCCCCGTCCTCGCGCAGCGTCACGCAGCAGGCACACGAACGCCGTGTTTTGCAGCAACAACCACTGCCGCAATCGCTCATCGCCGACAGTACGAAATAAAAAGTGTATTGCATTGGTCGTAGTTACTGCGTGCAAAGGCACGATTGCCTGTTGTCGCACGACAAGTTCGCTCGAAGCTAAAAATAATGCATCGTAGACGCATCGCCAATGCAAACCGCTTTCGAGTTTTGCGAGGACTGCCGTGCAAGCTTCATCTGCAGGCATTGAGCGAAGCTGTGTTAGGATCTCGCGGGTAGATGAATCATCGATCGTCTCGCAACGCCAGCTCGTCTGTGCTGACTGGAGTTTTTCCCAATTGTTTTTTCCCGGACGATCTGCTGGCAAATCCGATGTAGCAGGATTCGCTTCTTTGCCACAACATAACAAAGCGTACGCTAACGAACGCAGGATGGGCTCGGCATGTTCGTAGCCGATCGTTTCAAGCGTCCGAAAAGCACCCGCGACGTAGATCGCTTTGTGGCCAATGTCGCGAAAATCTCTCGTCCCAAATCGAGCGAAAGCATTAAATAGTTGGTCGATAGTTGCAGATTCGACGGCGCTCGTCACAAAGTAATCAGCCGCTTCCACATCCCAGTTATTCATCGCCTTATGGAATTCGGTAATCGCCTTTTCGGCTGATATTTTTTTGTTGGTGGGTGGAGCGGCCATCGTCCAGTCACCTTCG
>JANMNK010000510.1:0-3917 GCA_031373875.1 Pirellulaceae bacterium
ATTAAACCGTTGACCATAGATTCCCAGGCCCGAGCCATCTTGGGCGTTACTGGTCCATACGATGGTAAAGTTCCCGGTCGCATCCATTGCCACAACAGAATACTGCTGATCACCTGTCGTAAACGTGTTTACAAGGATTTCACCACCTTGAGCCACACCTGCGGCATTGTACCGTTGAGCGTAAATTCCCCACCCGCTCCCATCTTGGGCACTACTGGACCAAGTAACAACAAAGTCACCGTTTGCAGTTCGCGCAACAGTTGCGTTTTGCTGATTGTTGGTTGTGGTCGTATTAACGCGGAATTCGGTCCCGGCTGCAGTGCCGTCGGCCAAATATCGTTGAGCGTATACGCCGTTATTGCTTCCGTCTTGGTTGGTGCTAGTCCACACAGCAACATAATTACCATTTGCGTCCATTGCTACCGCATTGGGGCTTTCAGCTTGAGTCGCTTGCGTGTTGCCGGTCGTAGTATTGGCGCGTATTTCCACCGTCGCGGCAGCGACAGACAGTAACCCGTCCCAGTCTACTGATCCATCATCGACATACAGGGCCTGCGTTTCAATCGCACCGGTTTGGAACTCCAATTTCCAGTTCCCTGCTAAGTCCCTAGTGCCCGTCCAGTCATCCGAAGCAGCCACATCAGCACCGGTGAGGGCACCGATTGTTTCTACAAATTCGCGGCCCAATTCGTTGCCTGCAAGTCGGCAACCGTAGAAAAGCAAGTCAGCATCGGACGTCAACGAATTTGACCAATTCGCTATTTCTCCCGCGTATGCTCGAACATTATTAGCGGACAATATTGTCGAACCAAGCTGTAGAGCACCTTCGCTTCCGTGCGATAAAATGTGAACTGCCTCATAGACCGAATTCGACTCGGCGAGAATACGGGAGATTTGAGCCACACCATCGGAACTTGCTTCGATAATGTGAATCTCAAAACTTGCACCGGGACTGCTCGATAGGAGCGCGTCGAGTAATTTGTCGCTGTTCTCAATGGACTCGTCGACAAAAACCAGTTGAGGTGGGCTGGTTTGCGACTGCTGCTGGTGAGCGTTTTCGACGGTATGATCGGATTGAGTAAGGTGTACGTTAGCGATAACCGGTTCGGCCCCGGGCGCGGCATCAAAGAGGCGGCGGTCTTCGAGTGCTTCGAGAATGGAGGCAGATACCCGATACAGTTTTGCTTTGTTTTTCTTAAACATCGGTTTTCTTGTTCAAAATCGACTTGAAAGAATCAGATTCGACAGCAGGGAACTTTCCTGGCTCGATTGGCGTCGGTCGACGAAATACCCCAATCGCTGCAAATAGCGTCCCCCTTAAACTTAGGACGCTTTTTAGACACCAAGTCCTGATATCAGCATTGTTTTCAATGCGACTGGGCGGTGTGTGCGCTGTTTGAGCTTTGGAGCGAATATACGGCTGAGCACTTCAGACAGAAGTATTCAGAAAAACCATTTAATTCATTTCAATAGCTACAATCACTACAAGATGCGCAAAGGATTGCCGTTTTGTTTGTGCAAGGACTCCAACTGGCAGCTGGGAAGGTCCTGCAAGATTTTTCCACTGTTCAAAGTGTGGGAATGGCTCGTACCCATTTGAAGCGCGCGGTAGGTGTCATCCGTCAGTCGAAAGTGATGGAGCCCTCCCATCGCCACGTTCTCGTTTGCCACATGGTCGATCACCAAGTACAGCCTTTGGTCCCCATGAACCCCATAGAAGTTCATTACCCAGTTTCCGGATGGGTCAGCAATCACCGTGACTTGGGAAACCAGTGAACCTCGACCATCGTAGACTCGCCCCATCAACGTGCTGCCTGGCGTTGCGTAACCTGCCAACATGGGCTCCTGAGCTAATCTTTCGAGTGTTCCCGACAGCATTTGCTCATTTCCCCCGCCCCCGAAATAATCCACACCGCGTCCCGACTGACTTCTGAAACGGCTCAGGGCCGTGATCGAGCCGAAATTATATGACGTTACAATCGTTACTCTCGCGACTTGAGAGCTACCCGACGAATCCGTCACTCGATACTCAAACGCATCGAATCCAGGAAAATTAGCGTGACGATGGTAGGTAAACGACCCGTTTGTATTCCACGTAATGTTTCCATGGGAAGGCAATGTCAAGATAGTTGTACTTAAGGTATCGCCATCGGGATCCCTGTCGTTTGCCAACACATTCCCGGATATGGATTCAGAAGTCAGATAGAATCTATCCTCTTCGGCAAGGGGTGGCTTATTATCAACCGTGATGCGAGTCGTAACTGCCGTGCTGTTTCCCAAGTCATCGACTACTTGGTAGGTAAACGAATCTTCGCCTTCAAATCCATTATGCGGTATGTAGACAAAGGCTCCAGTCGCATGAAGGATTAATGTCCCATGGGAGGGATTATCTAACTGGCGAACATGGAGAGAGCTAGTGCTGCCTGCGGCCGCTAACTCATTAAGCAATACGTTACCACTCATTGCCCGATTTTTTCTGACCGAGTACGTTTCGGATATGCCCTGGGGTCTTGCGGTATCTCGGGTTGCGGAGTCGGTAATCCAATGGCTTGATCGATTTCCGGCAGAGTCCGACAACTGCCCAGAAACTGTGATGGTGGCTCCTTCGGGTGGCGCGTCGATATCAAGGGTGACGGACCATAGCATGATTTGGGCTGTCGTGATTGTTACTACATGATCTCTCTGTCCATCATGGATCCAAAGTGTATCGCCCGGCAAGGTATCGTTTGAAAGAGCAACGATTACGCGGACTTGGGATCCCAGTTCGCTGGATGAGATAAACCCATCATCATTGTGATCGTCGTCGATCAAGATTCCCAGCAGGTTCGAAATATGGGTATCGACCCCATAAGCTTTCCACCCGTAAGCCGTTACAGAATTCCCCGCATTATCGGTCGTTGTAACTTGACCCTGGATTGTTCGATTCATATCGGCTATCAAGTCCGCTCCCGATACATGGATATGAAATCTGCCAGCACTCACCACTCCCGTGTAATTCGTTCCATTGACCGTTAATGAGACGGTGCCACCATCCTGAATGTCGCCTTCTACTAGGCCACTTATTACTAACGAGCCGCTTGACTCGACGCGATTGATCACATTATCGGGTGTGACGGCGGAATCAAAAATCAGATTTGCCACTATCGTTGTATCGACTTCGTATCCATCGCTCGCTGTGGCCGTCTGACTATTTCCTGCATTGTCCGTAATGGTAACACTCGCCTGGACGACTCTATCTAGATCGGCTACCAAGTCCGTTCCAGACACACTGATGCCAAAGCCCCCGCCGTGGACAATTCCGAAGTAAGAGTTTCCGTTAATCGTTACAGTGACAATATCTCCATCTTGCACATCGCCGCCGACGGTACCGCGAAGGACCACTGTTTGAGATGCTTCCATCGAATTGATGATGTCGTCGGCCGTGATGTTCGAATCCAAGTTGATCGTCGCCGAAACAGTCGTGTCGACCGAAAAGGTTTTTGAAGCATGGGCGGTCGTTGTGTTACCGGCCTGGTCGGTGGTTGAAACTCGGGCGTCGATAGTAAGGTCTGAGTCGGCAATGAGATCGGAACCTGCGACATGGATTGTGAACGCGCGGCTATTAACGGTTCCCGTGTAAACAGTGTCGTTGATAGTCAAGGCAACCGTATCGCCGTCTTGGATGTCGCCGCCCACGGTGCCGCTGATGGTTACTATGCCAGCAGATTCGGCCAAGTTAACAATGTTGTCGGCGGTGATGTTCGAATCCAAGTTGATCGTCGCCGAAACAGTCGTGTCGACCGAATACGTTTTTGAAGCATGGGCGGTCGCCGTGTTACCGGCCTTGTCGGTGGTCGAAACACTAGCGTCGATAGTACCATCTGCATCGGCAGCGACATCGGAACCTGCAACGAGGATTGTGAACGCGCGGCTGTTGA
>JANMNK010000534.1:0-13172 GCA_031373875.1 Pirellulaceae bacterium
CCGTGCGATTCACGGTCGACGCTTATCCCGATGAGTTATTCGAAAGCGGGACGATCGAGGAAGTGCGACTTGGTAGTAAAGAAGAACAAAACGTTATTACCTATCCGGTGATCGTCCAAACCCCGAATCCCGATACCAAGCTGCTTCCTGGCATGACGGCTAATTTGTCGTTTCAAATTGCCTCAACGACCAACATCCTAAAGATTCCCAATGCCGCGCTTCGTTTCTATCCCGACCGCAAACGGGTTCATCCGGACGACTATCCGATTCTGGACGGTACAGAAGCTCTACAGGAACAGTCCAAGGAAAACAATAAGACGCAAAGTGCGATGGAAAAAGCCGAATCGAATCGCGCCCGAAACCGCCGACACGTCTGGGTTCAAGAAGGCGATCTGCTTCGAGCAAAAGCTGTCCGGCTCGGCATGTCCGATAGCCGCTTTACCGAAATGGTCGAAGGCGAAGTAAAAGAAAGCGACGCCCTAATCGTCGGCGAACAACCCAAAATCTAAGTAATTCCCACGAAGTAGTTCCCGCCTGCCGGGCGGGAACATTCACCACCTATTTACAACCCCACAACCAAACCCTCCCCCTCCATCTTTCAAACTTCCAACTTCCAACTTCCAACTTCACCCTTCAAACTCCCATGTCGATCGCCAGCATATTCCGAATCGCCCTTCGCGCACTTGCTAAAAACAAACTGCGCGCCGGTTTGACCGTGCTCGGCGTGGTCATCGGCATTGCTGCTGTCACCTCGATGGTCTCCATTGGTTTGTCCGCCAGCCAACTTGTGCAGGGCGAATTTCAGAACTTGGGAACCAACGTCATCGTCATCGTGCCGGGCAACCAGCAGACGCGCGGTGCCCGTCGCGGTTCGGTACCTTCTCTAACACCCGACGACGTTGCAGCCATTAGTAAAGAATGCCACAACGTCCTCGCTGCGACGCCCATGGTATTTGCCTCGGGCCAAGTTATCTACGGCAATGCTAACTGCAGCCCGCGTCAAACGGTTGGTGTCGGCGAAGACTATTTGCTGGTTCGAAATTCGCAAATTCGTTTGGGAGACTTCTTCTCACAACGCGATATCGCCAACTCAAATAAAGTCTGCGTAATCGGTCAGACGATCGTCAAGAAGCTCTTTCAGACATCCAATCCAATCGGCAAATCCGTTCGCATCAATAAGATTCCATTTGAGATTGTTGGCGTGATGGAAGCCAAAGGCGCGAACATTGTCGGCGAAGATCAAGACGACATCGTCTTGCTCCCCTACACTACGGTTCGCAAACGGCTCCAGCGAAGTAACTTTAACAACGTTGACATCATTCTGGCATCTGCACGAAGCACCGAAATCATGGCCTTGGCCGAAGTTGAAATCCGCGGTCTCCTCAACGAACGTCACCGCATCGGATTGGGCCAGCCAGCTGACTTCGAAGTCCAAAACACAACAGAAATCGCCGGTGTGTTCAGTATTATTACCGGCACTATGACCGCCATGCTCGCGTCCATCGCAGGAATTTCGCTGGTCGTGGGTGGAGTTGGGATCATGAACATCATGTTGGTCAGTGTCACCGAACGAACACGCGAGATAGGCATCCGAATGGCTGTCGGTGCTCGGCCAATCGATATTTTGAGTCAGTTCTTGGTCGAGTCCATGGTGCTGTCGATCATCGGTGGCATCATCGGAATCTTGCTTGGCATTGGCGGTTCTTTAGGACTCACAATGTTAATCAATTCTATTTCCAGCGGCCGACCGTGGCCGATCGTCGTCAGCATGCCCGCCGCCGGAATATCGCTGGCGTTCTCCGCGGCCGTCGGTATCGGTTTCGGCTACTATCCCGCCTGGCGCGCCAGTCGCCTCGACCCCATCGAAGCCCTCCGCTACGAGTAAGCTATAAGCACCAACCCCAACCCCAAGCCCCAAGAACTAAGAACTAAGAACTAAGAACTAAGAACTAAGAACTAAGAACTAGCCTGTTCGTTCAATGCGTCATCGCATAAGTCAACACATTCACGGCCAATGCGTAAGCGTGTACCGAGAACCGCTCAAAGAACTCTTGGTTCTCTCCTTCGCGTTCCCAGCCATCGGCGATATCCGTGTTATGCGTCGCGACTGCCAGCAAGCGACCGTCCGGATGAAACAGTCCGCGAAAGTGTACTTGGGAAATTTCCTCAACACCCCCGTGCGGCCATTTGTGAAGCTGTGGTGGGTCGTAAGGCACACCACCACGCCGATAAAACTGATAAGCCGTTACTTGCGGACAAGCTTTGAGAGGATACACGCACGACAAGATCGGATGATCCGTCGGAATCTCCCGCCACCGCCAGTCCGGGTTTTGCGCCGTCGTGTTCTGTTCCAAGTTATCCCATTCGGCTTTGCCCCAGAAATCATCCACCCACAGGAAACCGCCCTTATCAAGGTACTGTTTCAACGCCAATTGCTCTTCGCGACTCAGTACTTGCCAGCCAGGATCGCTCATGAAGATAAACGGAAAATCGAACAATCGCGGATCGGTCAACCGAAGCAACAGCGTGCCCTGATTGGCTTTAATCGTGGTCAACTGATTGAGCCGCCAAGTCAAATTTTTGGCACCGTCCGGATGGTCCGTCGCCCATCGCGGAATCCAGCCACCGTCTCCACCATACCAAGCTTCGCCGGGCCCCCCTGCACTGTCGTATACGATGCGAACAAAGGTGAACTTGTCCGGATCAAATGTGGACTGGTCCAAATCGCTTTCCTGCGCGATGACGCACCCACCAAGACACCAACATGTGGCAAGCACAAAGAATTGAACTCGCGATAAATACGAAATCGCCCCCAAGCAAGCTACGTTGGCAATCCCTCTGCAGACGCAATCGCTCTTCATACTCGCACTTAGTAGTCCTAAATTAACCTACACCCAAAAATCTTATCTGGCTGTCCGCCATCAATCGACGGTCTAGCTTGACTTGCCCTGTGCTTCATGTCAACGTAACGAATCGGCAAGAACTGGTGCCAGCAACTCAAAATAAACTATCGAACAAGCGAACGACCTCATGTCACGACCCGCCTCGCTACTTACTCATGTCGCATTTTTTTGTGCGTTCGCCATTCCGATCATGAAGATCATGAAGCCGGCGATTGCCGCAGATCCGCCGCCGAATATCGTCTTTATCTTATCGGATGATCAAGGTTGGGGCGACTTTGGGTTTATGGGGCATCCTCATATCCAAACACCAAACCTGGATTTAATGGCTCGCCAATCGCTGGTCTTCCATCGAGGCTATGTTCCGGATTCACTGTGCCGTGCATCGTTAGCCACGATCATTTCGGGAATGTATCCGCGTCAGCACAAAATCGTCGGCAACGATCCGAAAGTTCCGGATGACTGGAAAGGAGTTCATGGCGCAAGGAACATGACCGACCCTCGGTACATAAAACTCCGCGAACAGTACATCGCGCACATCGATCAAGTCAACACGTTACCTAAACGACTAAACCAGTTGGGTTACCAAAGTCTCCAAACCGGCAAATGGTGGGAAGGCAATTTTCGACGCGGCGGATTTGATCAAGGGATGACTCACGGGGATATGGCACGCGGTGCCCGGCACGGCGACGATGGACTGCGAATCGGACGCCAAGGGTTAGAGCCCATCGAGAAATTCGTTGCCCAGTCCGTTCAGCAAAGCACACCGTTCTTTGTCTGGTACGCGCCCATGATGCCCCACACGCCGCACGATCCTCCCAAAAGATTGCTTGACAAGTACACGGACAAAACACCCCATCTGCCCGTCGCAAAATACTGGGCAATGTGCGAGTGGTTCGATGAAACGATTGGCGAGCTTCGGCAAATCCTTGAACGCAATCACGCCGCAGAGAACACAGCCATCGTGTTCGTTTGCGACAACGGCTGGATCAACGACACCCAAGCCAGCCAGTTCGCACCGCGCAGCAAACGCACGCCCTACGAAGGCGGCGTTCGGACACCCATCATAATTCACTGGCCCAAACAAATCGCACCCCGAACCGACACCACGCACCTTGCATCCAGTATCGATTTGGTCCCAACAGCCATGCACCTTGCTGGACTGCCAATCACGCAAGAACTACCCGGTTGTAATTTGCTTGACGAATCAGCCGTCGCCAACCGGCAATCGATTTTCGGAGAAATCTACGATCACGATGCCGCATCCATCGACGACCCCGCACCAAGCCTTCGTTATCGCTGGATCATCGAGAACGATTGGAAATTGATCCAGCATATTCCTCTTCACAAAAACCCATCACCCAAAACACCTGACACCACCGATTCCAACTCGGAGCCAATTGCAGAACAATCGACAGCCAGTCCAGCCGCCGTCAATTCAAATGCTCTCGCCGCTCGATTAGAACTTTACAACCTCAGCCAAGACCCGACTGAGAAAAATGACCTCTCATCGAGCGAACCTGCCATTGTTGAAAAGCTACTATCTCAAATAAGCAATCACTGGTCGGACAACAATTAGCCGGTTTATCTCAATTTCCGACAGGGCGATTCCTTCAAACTCGATCCTCGCAACCTTCGCACGTTTTTGTCCCATAGACAAACGTCATCCAACAATCCAAAATTGTCTCAAAGCCTTTGCCGATATCCTTGTTGAAACCAAGTTCGGCCAAGCGATGCCCTCGTAGCTCAGTTGGATAGAGCGCGGCTTTCCTAAAGCTGAGGTCGCACGTTCGAATCGTGTCGGGGGTATTTGTGATTTCTTTTGCTGCCTTCGGTGAAATCGATCGATTTGCCCACTTGAAAAGCCCTGTCCAATCATCGGACAGTATTCAATCATTAACAGCATGTTGAATACTTCGCCACATTCTCCAGCACCTCAAACCGCGACCGCAGTGCCGCATCGCGATTCTTCCCGCGTGGTGACTTCTATTACCCGCATCTTGAATGGCAGGCCGGTCTGAATTCTTTCCGTTCGTGCAGAAGGTCCATCGCGAACGAGTCGATCCAAGGAAAATCTGTGTGCCCCGCTGAAATGGTGGTGCGAAAGCAGTAAACTATCCGACCCGTTTCGCGCAAATCAACCGAAATGCTTTAACGTCCCGTTTCCAAGCATCCATTGCGATACAAAATCCCTCGCAGTGATCCCAAGCGGCCAAGCTACAACAAGCCATTGGCTTTTGGAACTTTTTGTTAGGCAAGAAAAAATCGATGGCCAAGAAAAAGACTGCCGACAACAAATCGACCGCCAACATCGGCTTCGAAGCCAAACTGTGGCTTGCCGCCGACAAGCTCCGTAACAATATGGACGCGGCCGAGTACAAGCATGTCGTGCTGGGTCTGATCTTTTTGAAATACATTTCTGACACGTTCGAAGAGCATCGCGAAAAACTTGTCGCGGGCGTGGGCGATTACCGGGGAGCCAATCCCGAAGATCAAGACGAATATCGCGCCGAGAATGTTTTCTGGGTTCCCAAAGATGCCCGCTGGACGCATCTCCAAGCCAACGCAAAGCAGCCGACGATTGGCAAGTTGGTCGACGACGCGATGGTCGCTATCGAGCGTGACAACCCACGCCTCAAAGGCGTCCTGCCCAAAGATTACGCCCGCCCCGGCTTGGACAAACACCGCTTGGGTGAATTGATCGACTTGATCGCCACGATCTCGCTCACCGCCGCTAGCGAAGGCGAAAAGACGCATCGCTCCGTCGATCTGCTTGGGCGAGTCTACGAATATTTCCTAACCCGATTCGCCAGCGCCGAAGGCAAGAACGGTGGCCAGTTCTATACGCCGTCCTGCGTCGTGCGTTGCCTTGTCGAAATGTTGGAGCCCTACAAAGGTCGTATCTATGACCCGTGTTGCGGGTCGGGCGGGATGTTTGTCCAATCTGAAAAGTTCGTTGAATCTCATGGCGGCAAACTTGGTGACATCAGCATCTACGGTCAAGAAAGCAACGCCACCACCCGTCGCCTTGCTGTGATGAACCTTGCCCTGCGCGGCATCGAAGCCGACTTTGGCCCCGAACACGCCGACACGTTTCGTCGCGACCTACATCCCGATTTGCGAGCCGACTACGTTCTTGCTAATCCACCCTTCAACGACTCCGACTGGTTCCGCAAGGACGACGACGTGCGCTGGCAGTATGGAGTACCACCAAAAGGCAACGCCAACTTTGCCTGGGTGCAGCACTTCATCCACCATCTATCACCGAGTGGCATGGCTGGCTTTGTCCTCGCCAACGGCAGCATGAGCTCGAACCAATCCGGCGAAGGCGATATTAGAAAGGCCCTCATCGAAGCCGACTTGGTCGATTGCATGGTCGCCCTACCCGGCCAGCTTTTCTACAGCACGCAGATCCCCGTCTGCCTCTGGTTCCTCACGAAGAGCAAAAAAGCCGACACCAACCGAGGCTTCCGCGACCGCCGCAAACAGACCCTCTTCATCGACGCCCGGAAACTCGGCACCCTCATCGACCGCGTCCACCGCGAGCTGACCGACGCCGACCTGGAGAAAATCACCTCCACCTACCACGCTTGGCGCAGCACTCTTCCTCCAGCCTCCGGTCTTCAGCCTCCGGCCTACTTTGACGTGGCTGGCTTCTGCAAATCCGCTACGACCGCCGAAATCGCCGCGCACGGCCACGTCCTCACGCCCGGCCGCTACGTCGGCGCCGAGGAAGTCGAAGACGACGGCGACCCCTTCGAGGAAAAGATGCCACGTCTCGTCGCCGAACTGCATGCCCAGTTCGCCGAGTCCGCCAAGCTGGAAAAGTTGATTAAAGCCAATTTGAAAGGGCTGGGCTTTGACATTGCGGGAGTCAAAAAATGACCGACAACCTACCTGCCCCTAAAGAAGGTAACGAAGGCCAATTTCTTTTTTACGATACCGAAGATGGAACCACCCGCGTCCATTTGCTGGTGGATGGTTCAACCGTCTGGATGCCTCAAAAGGGAATCGCGGACCTGTTCGAAACGACCGTAGCGAATGTAAACACGCATATTCGCAACATTTTGGACGAATCTGAGGTGCATGCTGACTCAGTTATTAAGGATTACTTAATAACTGCGACTGACGGGAAACAATACAAAACCAAGCACTACAACCTCGACATGCTGCTTGCCATCGGCTACCGAGTTCGGAGTCCCAGGGGGGTGCAATTCCGACGCTGGGCGACCGCAACGTTGCGTGAATATTTGGTGAAGGGCTTCGTGCTTAACGACGAACGGCTCAAAGCGGCCGAAACAACCTTTGGCAAGGACTACTTCGAGGAACTGCTGGAGCGGATTCGAGCAATTCGCGCCTCCGAACGGCGATTCTATCAAAAGATCACCGACATTTATGCTACCAGCTCCGACTACAACAAGGATGCCGAAATCACTCGCTTGTTTTTCGCCACCGTGCAAAACAAACTCGAATGGGCAATCACGGGGATTACCGCCGCCGAGCTGATCCAGTCCCGCGCCGATGCTGCACAACCGAACATGGGTTTGCAGACTTGGAAAAATTCTCCAGCGGGTAAGATTCGCAAATCGGATGTGACCATCGCGAAAAATTATCTGACCCAGGAAGAATTGAGCCAGCTCAATCGCTTCGTGACCATGTATCTCGACTATGCTGAAGATCAGGCGCGGCGAGGCAAGTTGATGGTGATGGCCGATTGGGCTGGCAAACTGGATGCCTTTCTGGCATTCAACGATCGAGCTGTGTTGCAGAACGCCGGGAAGATCGAAAAGAAAGTGGCCGACGAATTGGCGGTAAAACAATTCGATCGATATCAGACCGCGCAGCGCCGCATTGAGGCGGCAAATCCGACCAGCGATTTTGATCACTTTGTGGAAGGGATCAAGAAAATTGAACCTCCGAAAAAGGAGAGCGGAGATGAGTAGCAATCGTCGTTGGATCACCGAAAGGCACGTCCAGTTCGCCGAGTCAGCGAAACTGGAGCATGCCATCAAAGCAAATCTGAGGGGGCTGGGTTATGGCGGGTGAAGCTTCAACAACCGAAGCAGCAACCTATCCTCGCGGTTTCTCACGAGACACCGATTGGAAGTGGCCAATGGTTCCGGCTCGCAAGCTCGTCACGCTGAACTACGGGCGTGCGCTGAAAGCCGACACACGCAGCCCCGGCAAAGTTCCGGTGTTTGGGACGAACGGCCAATGCGGCTGGCACGACGCGGCGCTTGCCAAAGCTCCCGGATTGATTCTCGGGAGAAAAGGCCAAGGACCGCTCGGCGTCGAATGGTGCGACAAAGATTTTTGGGTGATTGATACCGCTTACTATGCCAGCACTCTCACGCCCGACATTGACCTCAAATACCTCTACCACCTGGTGAAGTATGTCGGACTGAATCATCTTAAAGACGGGACATCGAACCCAACGCTCTCGCGAGATACATTCGGCGCGCAGTTGTTCCCGCTCCCACCCCTCGCCGAGCAAAAAGCCATCGCGGCGGTGCTTGGGGCGCTGGACGACAAGATCGAGTTGAACCGGCGGATGAACGCGACGCTGGAGGCGCTTGCGCGGGCGCTGTTCCAGAGCTGGTTCGTGGATTTCGACCCCGTCCGCGCCAAACTCGACGGCCGCCCCCCCGCCAACCTCGACCCCGCCACCGCCGCACTATTCCCCGCCACGTTTGATGAAACGACTGCTGGACATATCCCGCACGGCTGGCGCGTCGGCTCAATCTACGAAATTGCGAACGTCATTTATGGAGCACCGTTCGCTTCCTCGCTTTTCAACTCGGAGAAGCTCGGGAAGCCATTGATTCGCATCCGCGATTTGCCGAACGAAAGCCCCGCTGTCTTCACAACCGAGATGCATCCCAAGGGATACTTGCTCCAACCCGGCGACATCGCCGTTGGCATGGACGGCGAGTTCCGCGCTTATTTGTGGGCCGGCGTGGAATCGTGGCTGAACCAACGAGTCTGCGTCTTCGCACCGAAGCCCGGATACTCTGCCGCCTTCGTTCGCAACAGCATCATCGCCCCGCTCGCACAAGTCGAAGCCACCGAAACCGCAACGACGGTAATTCACCTCGGCAAGAACGACATCGACCGATTCACCGTCATCATACCGGACGCGTCCGTTGCCGAAGCGTTCAAACGGCAATGCCAGCCATGGTATGACCAAATCGTCGCCAACAAACAGCAATCCCGCACCCTCGCCACCCTGCGCGACACGCTGCTGCCGAAGCTGCTGAGCGGGGAGTTGAGCGTGGCCGAACGAGAAAACTAGCCGATCCTTATGCCCACTCAGATCAAATCAATTACCGTTGAGAACGTGCGAGGCATATCGTCGCGCAAGCATGTCTTCGAGACTCCCGACATGCTTGGAAATAAGTTCCATCTTCTCGTAGCGCCTAACGGGTTTGGGAAAAGCTCATTGGCTGCATCGTTCGACAGCCTAAAGCCACGGAGCCTGAAGATCCATCCGTCGCTGTTGCATAAGGACGACGCGGCAAATATGCCGAAGCTTGAGGTCGTCTATACCGACGAAGGTGTTGAAAAGACGGTGAAAGCCGATGACACCTGCAATGAGATTTCCAAGGTGTTTTCGGTGTCCGTCATCAACTCAAAGTTGAGGCCAAGAGCAGTTGCAAAAACCGGCTTCAATCAATTAGCGAAGCCCTCGGCTTCGCTAATCATTGAGCCGATAACCCTCGTCGAGAAGGTGCCGAGTCGCCCCGGAAATGATTTTGCAGCTTCGGGCTTTAAGCAGGCTTTTGGAACGGCGGGAAAGATTCTCCCGAACATCCAGGACTTCTTGGCGAACGATCTATTGCTTAGCCGTATCCTCTCCCTGCCTGATCTCGGAAAATTCGCCCAAAAGAAAGTTTGGAAACTGATTGAGCCAATTGTTGCCGCGATCAACAGCCAGACGGGGACAGCCGCGCAGGTGCTTGATTGGACTAAGCAGAACAAACTGGTTGAGTTCAAAGCGATCCCTGAGCTGGTAGCCTTGGCGGAACTCTTTGATGGCTTTTCGCAGTTGAGCGAGGTGGAACGCTTTCTTACCGCTTATCAATTCGCAAAGGCTTACGCTGACGATGCGAAAGCACTGGCGGAACACCACGCTTGGCGCTCCTATCTTGCCGGCAAAACGCGATGCATTGATTTGCTGGCTGCCGTTAATTCAAATCCGTCATGGATCAATGTGTCTGTCCGGGAAACAAAAGGACAGTTGATTGCAGAGTTCCCGGTCGCGACAAAGATGTCGAATGGCCAACGGGACCTTTTAGTATTCGTGGCGCAGTTGATGAAGGCAGAGTTCGATCTGACGGGCGAGCGCGCAATTCTAGTGGTGGATGAAGTGTTCGACTATCTGGACGAGTGCAATCTGTTGGCCGCCCAATTCTATGTGACGCGCTTTGTAGATAGGTTCAAAGCCAACGGGGCAGAAATCTTCCCACTTTTCCTAACCCACCTGAACCCTGACGTTTTCAAGCACTCCATTCTAGGACTCGGCAAGGGGGATATTCGAAAGATCCATTTATTGGACAAGGCGAGTGATTCGAGTCGCAGGGTTGGCATAGCAGCGATGGTCCGTGTTCGTGAGGATGCCGCTTTGAAGGCTTTCATTGGTAAGCACTTTTTCCACTACCACCCACAGAACTGCGACAAGGTAGCTCTCTTCAAAACAAAGAACCTGAAGGAGACGTGGGGCAAGTCGCACGACTTTTACACATACGTCTTGGCCGAGTTTGTAAAATATCGAGCGGGTGCAACCGATGCTGATTATGTCGCTGCATGCGTAGCTGCCCGGATTGCGATTGAAAAGCATGCGTTCGACCAACTTGAGCCAACCGACAAAAAAAGGTTCACAGACGATTTTGTTAAGGGGACCGTTGAGAAACTGGATTTTGTTGAGCAGCTTGGGATAAAGGTTCCCGATTCACACCGCCTCTTGGGCCTGCTCTATAACGACATGCTGCATCATAAGGAGCAGTTCGATTACATCTCGGCGATCGTTTCGAAAATGAAGAATCCGGCAATTCGCGGGATGATGAGCGAGCTTACAATTCCCACTGCATTTTAATTATCAGCGGAAACCAATGAGCCTCAACGAATCCACCGTCGAAGATGCCGCGCTTGCACGGTTCGGCGAGCTAAATTATGCCGTCGAGCACCGGCCGTCCTCAAATCGCCCTGAACTGGCGGCAGAGGCTTTTCAACTGCCGGCTCCGGACTTCCGCGTGGGTGAGAAGCGGACGTCGGTGGTGCTGTTTGGGCATCAAGACATCGAAAATATGGATCGGAACGACCGTATTCGGGCTTGCCACCAACACTGCTGTTTGCGGTATGTGATGAACGAAAGTATGACGAACCAGAGCTTGCGGGATCGATTCAAGCTGCCGGAAAGCAAGGTCGCCACGGTGTCCCAAATTATTGCGGCTACAGTGGAAGCTGGGAAAATCAAGCTCGCGGATCCTTCACAGACGTCCACCCGGTACCGTAACTATGTACCCTTCTGGGCCTGAATTTTTGTTTAAACGCAAACCGCCGAAATGACCTGGAGCATGCACCAAACCCCCGATTTTCAACGAATTCTTGTTTAAACGCAAAACCGCAAACCAATTACCATCTCGAATCCATCTTCGGAGACGCCGCACTTGAATGGTTTGGCGAGCCGGGCTACTAGGTCGGACGCGGGTTGCCTTGGGAACCTGAAAAAAGTAATTTTTTGCCGTGTAACAAATTCGATTCTCTCAGCGACACTGCGGGTAGAAGCTTACCTTGACGAAAGCCCCTGAAAAAACATGGAACGTCACAAATTTGAACAGGTCGATCCACTCTTAGACAAGCTCGCTGAATCCGTTGACGAATTACTTGAAGGGGAGCAATTGGCTTCACTTAAGCGGCAGGTGGCGGAGATTAGCTCGCTGCTCGGAGAACAATACTCGGTAACGCTCGAAATTAACTTGCAAGTCTTTGATCCTAATCGCGAACAGTCGCTGCCACTGCTGCAGGCTGGCTTTTCGACGACCAATGGTGCGGAACCGCATCCTTGCTGGGGTGACTCCTCACCGCATCGCTATGTTGTCGACGGAGAGCTGGTGGTGGTGCCGCACGACCATTGCCCCGCTTGCTGGGGACTCTGGGACGTGAAAGATTTAAATCCTACTTGTCCGGAATGTGGCGTGTCGATGGGCAAACAAGTGATGTGGTTGCTCGATAACGACATGTGCCCGTACTGCGAACAGTCCACCGTTTCCGCTTCGAACCCAACTTGTTCTCGCTGTGGGCACTCGGTGAATCCCGCGTTCATCGTCTGGGGATAGGACTAATGACCGCACACGAGCCAGAACTGGATGGGGCGCTGGAACTGCTAGAGAACTTGTGTCCTGGGGAGTAGCTGGTAACAGCAGATAGGAAAATAAAATGACCCACAAGACCTACATCTTTGAATGCAGCAGCTCGACTTACATGGACTGTGTTGAGAAGAACTTGTTTGGTTCGAATAAGCCTTGGCCGACGGCAATCAAAGTCGGCGATTATTGCTTATTGCATCACTACGAGGTCGGAGGTTTGCTTGGGTTGTGGCAAGCGGTTACGGATGGTGGGAAAAATCTCGTTCCAAAAATCTGGGGTGGAAAGTTCCCGTATCAAGTGCGAGTAAAATTGGTGATTCCAAAAGCGGTTGATGTTCCAGCTAAACTCTTAGCTGACCTCGGGGTCGATGCCCGCGTGGGCAGATTTGATAATTGCGTTGACGAAGCGATGGGCGAGCAATTGATCGGATACTTTTTGGGCCGTGGATGAGGAACGACGCACGCGAAAACTCAGAGAAGATAAGAGTGTGGGGAAATAATTATTAGGAATAGTTCGGGGGCAGAGATGCGTTGTAATCGAATCGACGGCATAATAGTCAAGTCTGTCAAATTCCTGTAACGTCGTCGAATCGTCAATCAACTCTTCTCCTCTGCGTCTCGGATTCATCGCGTGATTCTATGACCCTCAACGAATCCGATATTGAAATGGCTTCGCTCGAATGGTTTGAGTCGCTTGGGTACACCGTGGCCGGTGGTCCCGACATAGCACCAGGTGAATCCGCTGCGGAAAGAAATTCGTTTCACGATGTTGTCTTGGAAGATCGCCTACGGTCGGCGATCGGGCGGCTTAACCCGGAAATTCCAGGCGATGCCCAAGAAGATGCGGTGCGAAAAGTTCTTCGCGTTGCTTCGCCCTCGCTGGTGCAAACCAATCGAGCTTTTCACA
>JANMNK010000543.1:0-2695 GCA_031373875.1 Pirellulaceae bacterium
GCCCATAACGTTACGTTTTTTCGCATCGCTTAACTCCACTTCGTAGAAAGAACAAACACTCAGAACGGAAGGGTGCGTTTTGTTGCACCCAAAAATAGACTTAAAAAGCTACAGCTTTACGCCACAGCAACCGGCGGAATCGACTCGTTTTGAATCAAGTCTTCAAATGTTTCGCGCCGGCGTATCGAGAGCATCTGGCCGTTTTCGATCAGAATTTCTTCGGCACGCATTCGACTGTTGTAGTTGCTGGCCATGACGAATCCGTACGCACCGGCGACTTCCAAAGTCAAAAAATCTCCCACGCGTGCGACTGGCAAACGACGACTGGCGACAAAGCCACCTTCTTCTTGTGTAAATATATCCCCTGACTCACACAGCGGACCGCCGACAACGACGTCGATTTCTTCGGCGCTCTTCGATGCGTTACGTCGCGTGATCGAGATTGGATGATATGCCCCATATAGAATTGGTCGAGCCAAGTCATTAAACCCGGCGTCCAAAAGATAAAAGACATTTTCACCCATCCGTTTGACCGCACGAATTTCCGATACTAGAAACCCGCTTTCAGCCACTAAGTATCGGCCGGGTTCGATTTCAAGTCGAATTGCGTGCCCCAGAACGTCCTGCAGTCGATTGCGACTTGCGTCCCAAAGTTGAAAATACTGATCTAAATCAACATAAGTTTGGCCTTGCCGATAGGGCACGGGCAATCCGCCACCGGCGCTGATGGTAGTAACGCTTCGACCTACTTTCGTAACGATCTTTTCCATGGCACCGCAAACTTGCGCCAAGTGCTCGAGGTCCGTACCGCTACCGATATGCATGTGAATGCCGCTGACCATCACGCCAAATCGATCGGCTTGTAACAGGCATTCGTCGACTTGTTCGTGCCAAATCCCGTGCTTGGATTGAGCGCCCCCGGTGTTTGTTTTCTGGCTATGGCCGTGGCCGAAACCTGGATTGATTCGCAAGGTGACATTAGCGCCAGGCACCAACGCTCCCAATTGCTCGATCATATCGGGCGACCCGCAGTTGACGTGGAGATGGAGCTTTTTTACCAACTCCAATGCCTCGCGATCGAAAACATCTGCCGTATAGACAATCGGAGCAGGGTCGCCTCCGGCCGTAAAACCAGCCTTCAGCGCCCGCATCACTTCGCCAGCGGAAACCGCATCGACGACGACTCCTAATCGACGCATGCGGTCAAGGATTGCTATGTTCGAACAAGCCTTTTGTGCGTAGCGCACTACATCAAACATCGATAGGTCGTTGATTTTTTTGGCAATGGTTGCCATATCGTAAACGTACGTAGGTGTTCCAAAACGTTCCGCAATCGCAGGGACAGGAATTCCTGCAATTTCAGTTCGCAGTCCGCCAAAGGTCAGTGCACTGGTCGTCATAGTTTTTAAATGGGATCCAATAAAACAATCGATAGGTCAAACACGTTCTCTAATTATCAACTTGCACTATCGCGCCGTTTGCGAACTTGACGCGAATATTTCTCCATGAATTTTTTTTCTCGCCCGGTCAAAGAATCCTGGCCGGATTCATGAATCTTTTTCAAAATCCGGTCCGCTTCATCGTCATCTTGAGAAGCTTGTTCGGGAGAGAAGACCCGCATGCGACGGCGTTGTTGCATGCGACGCCAAGATTGTGCCAGTGCAGTGACACTAGAAAGAAACGACAAATTCCAACGAAGGAAAAAATATGCGGCAGCGAATCCAATCCCGATCAAGTGTACATCGTATGCGACTCGACCAGATCCTGCCACTCGCGTTTCACCCATGAGGTTTCCTGCGATGAGCAAACATCCGAACACCCAAGCCGGCATCGGGATAACACCAAAAAGGAATATAACGACTTTCGGGAAATTGAGCACGAACAGCATCGAGATGCAGGACACAGCACCCGAAGCACCTGCTAACGTCCATTGTGCACCTTTGCCAGAAAGCCAAACGTTGTTGATAAGCCATCCCAATCCGCACACAACAATGCACGTCAGGAAAATGCGGAAGAACTCAGAACGTCCATACTTTTCTTCCACCGATCGACCCAACATCCAAAGGCCGAACATGTTCCAGAAAATATGCCAAACCTGCGTTTGGTCATGGACAAATCCATACGTTAGACTTCGCCAAAGCATCCATGGCTCATAGATGTCGGTCGCGTGGAGAGTGATAAAACGCGTCATGTACTGGGCGCTAGCATCTTTGCCAGCAAAAATTCCTATGATGAATACGGCGACGTTGATTAATATCAACGTAGAGACCGCCGACTGATAATCCCAGTTGGGACTTAAGTCCGGTACTCCGTCTTCGCGGTAATAGGTTCGATCGTGGATGCCCATGGTCTTTGCTCAATCGCAGAAAAGATTAGCTCGCCTAACAATCTGAAGCAAAAAAAGGCTTTCCATCAAGGGGCAACGGGCCCACACGACCAAAATCAAGCAACCGAGCAGAATACTTTTTCCAGAGAAATCCTCGCCGGTCGCAACGCAACATCTGCAGCATAGCAAATAATATCACGTGGCACTCAAACGTCAAAACAACGATGTCTTTTTGACGATGCCAAAATTCAAGCCCAGATGCGTGTGACTACAAGGCTCATTTTAGGCAGCAGCCCGATTTCTCATCGGTTCAAGGTTTTTCCAGCCAGTTCGGCGAATCCCGAGCCTACAAAGCAAGCACTCGCACGG
>JANMNK010000607.1:0-3749 GCA_031373875.1 Pirellulaceae bacterium
ATGCAACATCTGCGAGAGCCAACCAAAATATTCCGTGTACTTGCCCGTCACCCGAAAGCCGCGTTGTTGCAATTGGTGCCCCATTCGTTCGGTGCGATTCAAGTTTGCCAAGTCGTTTGCAATGGATCGCTCTTCATTGGACAGCGCATACGTTTTCTCAACAGTGCCGTCTTTTGCCAAGTAGAGAACTTGGGCAACAGAGACTGCTTGGCCCGTATCGTCGCGACGAAAACAGGCGAGCAGGATTGAAAAGTGATTCGCGTCTGGCCTCAAATATTCGGTCACCGCGCCGCTGTCTTCTTCGTTGCTCGCACTACCGCAAGCGCCTTTGATGTACGATCGCTCGTCCCGTTCGCGTTTCTTGGAGCCAGCCGCAACGTTGTAATTCCGTACTCCGGGCTGTACAAGCAATGTCAACAACGCATCCACCAACGTGGACTTGCCGGATCCGTTTTGACCTACCAGCAAAGCGGTTCTGCCTTGAGGTTCCATGCGATAGATTTGCCCGCGCCCACTATCGAATGTTCCCCAATTAAATACTTCGAAATAGGCAAGCCGATATCCAGGTCGAGCATTGCGAAGGTAATCGATAGCGTCCATCATTTCAGTCTCGTATCTTGGTCAGTCTCGTATCTGTTTTCTATTTCAATATCGCGATCGAATCCAGCAGTTATTCCATTCGCCCGAGATCGTCCAACGTAGTCGCGCCCGTCGCCCGCTTAAGCTGATCTCGCAGTTTCTCTAATTCATCGATTGGCAGTCGCGCTTTGAGGATGGGCCGCACTTCCCAACTATTGCCCTCGTCACCGAACTTGCGGACAAAGCGATACTCATCCAGTTTTCGCAAGTTCTTTTCTAACGACTTCCGAATTTTTACTTCGTCTTCACCTCTTGGGAAAAATGTCTTCCAAGTTTCAAAGAGTTGATCAAATTCCAAAACACAACGCTGATTGTCGATGTCCTCTTCCTCGAATCGACGCAATGCATCTCGCAACAAGACGCAGAGAAGTGTTGCGTCATAACTCAACGGCACGCGTCGAAAGAGTCGCGGAATCCTGTCGTACCCACTGGTCGATTCACTTTCGGTCAATTGACGCAGATAAGCCATTCCGTCCGCTTCGTTCACAACCAAGACCAATCCGATCCTCGCGAAGTACGATTCCAAATTAGCCTGGGACCGCAACAGCACAGTCCAAGCGTGCTCTTCGTCGGAATAGATGACGCTTTGCAAGAGTCGCGCCGCGACAACGCTCCACTCTTTGAATTCGGGTAAGGATTTGTTTTCGACATCTGGATTATTCAATTGGATCATGACGCTTTACGAAATCAACTTGAGGAATTTGAAACGTTTGTAAAATGCCATCGCGGTCGGCAATCGTGATGTCTTGACGGTTTGCAGAATCAATTTTGTGCCCGTCATCGTGTGCAATTTGTAGATATCCCAAAATCTCGATCGGACCGGCTGTCGGCGGATGCTGCTCCAACAACTCCACCAAAGACAACGCCCCTCTGCTATCGACGGCACGTCGAATACGAGATCGCATTAAGGACCAATCCAATCGATTGAGGTTTGCCAAACTTCGAAACGCTTGGTTGCGAAGTTCATCGTCGGCAATATGTTGCTGCATATCGACGGAATCGAAAATAACCGGAGGTGACCAGAACACGCGATCCATCGGTGACTGAATTTCTAAATCGACATCAACAGAAATTTGAACGTTATCGGTATCGATCGATGGATCGCGACCGGCCGCCATCGACTGAATGTCGCGGAGTACGATTGCCAATTGCTGGCGGTGACGACTACTGCGAGCATCGAGCAAAGTTCGCAGTGTTTGACTTAACCGTTGCGTGGTTCGCAAAATCTTTTCAGCCTCGGCGATCAACATTGGCATCATGCTATGGAGCTTGTTGACTCCTGCGGATTGGTCGCCGATTTGTTGCAAATTAGAAAGCTGGTTGATAAGGTCGGCCAGCCGTTCTTGGCGTTCGGGAGAATGTACCAGTCGAACAAATTCATGAAAGCTCTTGCCTTGGTCGTCTTGCTTGAGTTGGTCTTCTTGGTCTAAAGCAAATTCTAGAATATCGCTTCTGCTTTGCCGACCTTCGGCGTGGCGGCGATGAACTTGGCGAGCCAACTGTTTGAACCGATCTTCGACCGCTCGAAAATCGCTCTGCAATTGACTGAGCAGCGATATCGCCATGCCGAACCGCTCACGCACCATGGTCGCGCTCGAGGGCTCACCATCGTTCCCCTGCTCAATGGCGTGAATCTGTGCGTCCAGTCGGTCGCGTTGGGCTCGGAGGCGGTTAAGTCTTTCTTGCGGGTCTTTCGCAGCTCCCGTTACCACATCGTCCAGCAAGTCCAATATCAACCGCAACCGACATTCGGTACCGACAAATTGTTCGTCATCATGCAGAGCTCTTTCGATGAATGCGATGACCGCTTCAGAATTCGGCGTCAATTGGTAACTCGGTTCGGTTCGAGAAAGCTCGATGAATCGATGCAGCCAACCGGTTTCCGCTGAACTCCATTCCGTCAAGTAAACTTCGGGCTTTTCACGAAGCGCACTCGGATGCTCGTCATGAATTCGCTCTTGATAACTTTGCAGCGAAGCGCGAATCTCGCCGTGCGAAATGGTCAATCGATTTTGGCTCTTGAACTGCGAGATTAAAAAGTCCAGCACGAAAGGCGCGCTCGTCGCGCGGAGCAGTTTGACCGCCGGCGATATTTGAAAGTGTTGCAGCAAACTTTCAAGCTGCATAGTTTTTGCCTAACGCTAACATGGAAGGAGATTGGGCACGAACGGAGTACGGGACCGGAGAAATAGCCCCAAAGACGCACAATCTAGAATAACCCAATCCATTTCAGGCTCAAAACGAATTGTGGATCAGATTTAAAATGAAGCCTTGTACTAGGCTTTTCTAGCATTCACAAAGACCCCAAATGTCCATTTTGCCCCCAAGACACTTTTATGACCCCGGCTCAATAAAACCAAAGGCCAGTCACTAGTCCGCCTTTGTTGCCACTGTTTCCGTGGTCTTGAAAAGTCAAATGCATCGCCCATTTCGTGGGAATGACCTGTGCCATAACCGCTATTATCGATAATGACGATTACTTTTCATTTTTTTCAAGAACCGTCAACGCTTCGCGACACTCAGTCACTGCATCGGTCGCCCAAGGTTTGTCTTCGAATAGTTCGATAACGCCTTTGAGGAATTTGATTTTCAATTCCAACGGATAAGATGTCATCGCCAATCGAATCTGTTCGTTCAAGGCAGCGATCGTAGGATTGGAGTTTACTGACTCCTTGTCTTTGAGTTCCTCTACCATCCGCCTAGCCATATCGACAAGGTTCTTGTGATAATCGCTCAATAGCTGATCACCTCCAAAGACAGCCACCATGGCTTCGGCTTTTCGCGCGGCTAATCCGGAGTGCTGTTGACGTGCTTCGATACAATCCAAGAAAGCTTGTTCGATGGGATCGAGTGAATTGACGCCGCCTTGGAATCGCGCTCGCGTGAGGATTTGTCTGGACGCGCGCACAAACTCCAAGTCTTTACGATAGGGCTCTACTTCCGTTTGTCGCGGATCGTCCGGAAAACGTGTTTGAAATTCCTCAAGCAATGGTTCCGCTTCGATCAGCGAGCGCGGATCCCCCGCTTCGACAACCGCCATCAATTCGGCATTTAATTTGTCCGCCGACAGCGGGCGGGAATAGAAATAAATGGAAACAAAAGTCGCCAGT
>JANMNK010000647.1:0-3795 GCA_031373875.1 Pirellulaceae bacterium
GTTGGATCGGATTGCGACTCACCATTCGTTGTGGCCGGTGGTTGGGCCTGGAATGCGGCTAGTTGGCTCTTGATTTCGGATTGCTCAAACAGCATCTGCTCGAACAGCGATTTGAGGTTCTCCAAAGCTCGAACTGTTGCACGGTCGCTCCGTCGTCGACGTCGTTTGGCTTTGGGACGAATTGTCCTCTCGCCCACCGACGTTGCATCATGGGGTGCATCGATTTGAATTGAGATGTTTTCAGTTGTCGGCGATTGTTCGGACACGAGCATGGGTCGACTTAAAAGTGGACAATTGAACTTGGGCAAAACAGAAATGCGTCTGAATGATAGATAGGCCGTGAAAATGTGCTTGGCAAGCAATTTTTGACGCCAATCGTTTTGTCCGGTCTAATTCGGCAGTTTTTCGACCTTGGATAAGGCACGAGAGACGCATTATGAGGATTGATTCGAATATTCGGTCCAATAAGCCCATCCAAGGAACCACGGGAATTCGTTACAATGTTGGCAACTATCAGAGTCGCGGATTGGTTGTTGCAACCCTATACCAAGCACTCGAACTTCCCCGAAGAGGCCAAATGCGTGGTAGAGCGATCGAATGCCGAGAAACAAAGTGCAGCGTCCCACGCTGAAGAACCTAAGACCTTCGAAGAGGCTTTCCGCGAATTGGAGAGCGGCGTGCGAAATCTTGAGAAGGGCAATTTAGGGCTTGAAGAGTCACTCGCGGAATACGAAGGTGCGATTGCTCGGCTCAGATACTGCATGAAACAACTAGAACAGGCTCGGCGTCGTGTTGAATTGCTGCAAGGCGTTTCAGACTCCGGTGCTGCCGAAACGATCCCATTTGACGACGAATCCCTCGATCTGGACGAAAAGCAAAACTCCCGAAGTCGGCGTCGTACGTCAAGTTCGGCCAGCGAAAGCTCAAAAACCAAGCGGGTTACGGATGTTGACTAAACTCGAATAGTATCAAAACTCATAGCCTATTAGCTTTCTTTATCCTTCGACGTATCTAACACTTTAAAACAAAACTTCGCTCGTACGTTCACTCGCAAAATACGATTCTTTTCACAGGTTCCTTCTTTTCTAAACACGCTAACCGACGACCGCTTTCGCGGACGGCATTTTGAAGAAAGTTCTGACTATGCAAATCTCCGCCGATGGCTGGGAAACGATTGCAGAAAAATGGAATGGAATCCGTTTGCTTGTCGACATGCAATTGGAAAAGTACGTTCGCAAACTTTCCAACGACTGTCCAAATCAATTGCGGGATGCCATTGGTTACTCACTGCTGTCGAGCGGCAAGCGGTTGCGGCCACTTTTGGCTCTTTTAGCTGCGGAGTCGATTGTCGGAGATTATCGCGTGGCCTTGCCTGCGGCTTGTGCGGTCGAAATGATCCATTGTTATTCGTTGATTCATGACGATTTACCCGCCATGGACGACGACGATTTGCGGCGAGGGTTGCCGACGTGCCACAAAAAATTTGACGAGGCAACGGCGATTTTGGCTGGCGATGCGTTACAGGCTATGGCGTTTGAAATTCTGTGCCAAGAAGTCCGGCCTGCCGACCGCGCTGTAATGGCCTGTGTTTTGCTTGCCAAAGCTGCAGGGCCAGCGGCTTTGGTTGGTGGACAAATGGATGACCTGTTGGCCGAAAAATCTGGAGGCGACCACATGTTACTCCAGGCTATCCACCGCCGAAAAACGGGAAGTATGATAAGTGTATCGGTTCAGCTTGGGGGGGTGATGGCAGGTGCTAACACGCAGCAACTTCAATCGCTTCAGCAATATGGCGATAACATCGGTTTGGCCTTTCAAATTGTTGACGATCTGCTCGATGTCGAAGGTTCTGCTGCCGCTGTTGGTAAAAGAACTGGCAAAGATCAATCACGTGGCAAGTTGACTTATCCGGGGATTTACGGTTTAGAAGCAAGCCGGACGCGTGCTTCTGAGCTTATCGACTCTGCAATTCGCCAAGTCGACTCGAATGATCTCCATCCGGAAGGGTTAGTGAACTTGGCGCGATACGTGTTAAATAGGAGCCATTAAAACATGCACGAAATGCTCTCTCGACTAGAATCGGCACATGATCTTCAAGGCATGTCGATTGCAGAACTCGAAAAATTATCGGCCGAGATACGCGACGTTTTGTGTAACTTACTCGCGACAAGAACGGCCCATTTCGCATCCAATCTTGGCGTCGTAGAGCTGTGCGTGGCGCTGCATAGCGTTTTCGATTTCCGCTCGGACAGATTGATCTGGGACACAGGTCATCAGATTTATCCTCACAAATTGGTGACGGGGCGTTATCACGAGTTCTCTACGATTCGCGAACGCGGCGGGTTGATGGGTTACCCGAATCCTGCGGAGAGCGATTACGACCTGTTCATGACCGGCCACGCTGGCTGTAGTGTTTCCACCGCCCTCGGCTTGAAGAGCGGCGACGATCTACAACACGATTTGGACCGCAAAAGCGTCGCCGTGATCGGTGACGGTGCGTTTCCCTCGGGAATCGTCTTCGAAGCCATGAACAATGCGGGCGAGCTCAACAAAGATTTAATCGTCATCTTGAACGATAACAAAATGTCCATTTGCCCCCGCGTCGGTGCAGTGGCTCGATATTTGGATCGATTGCGGACCAACCCGTTTTACACGGGACTAAAGAGCGAAGTCGTCAAAATGCTCAACCGATTGCCTTTGTTCGGTGACCCAGCAGAGAAGCTGTTGGCCCAGATGAAAGAAGGCGTAAAAGCGGGTCTGGTCGGCGGCATGCTCTTCGAAGAATTCGGATTCCGGTACGTTGGTCCCATCGACGGTCACGATCTATCGGTGCTGCGAAAATATTTGCAAATGATCAAGGATCAAAAAGGTCCGATCTTATTGCATGTCGTCACCGAAAAAGGCCACGGTTATCAACCGGCAGCAAAAGATCCCGTCTATTTCCATACGCCGCCAGCTTTCCAGGATGAAAACGGCACACCGAAAATGCTCTCAGGAAGTGGTAAGCCTGCGTTTACCAACTACGCTCGAGATGCAATCATTCGCCAGATGCGAGAGAATGATCGAGTGACCGTGATGACCGCTGCAATGTGCCAAGGTAACAAATTGGAACCCATTCGCGATGAGTTTCCTGATCGATTCTTTGACGTCGGCATTTGCGAGTCGCACGCGGTTGCGTTTGCTGCCGGCCATGCAAAGGTGGGATTGCGACCTATCGTGGCCATCTATAGTACTTTTCTCCAGAGAAGCTACGATCAGATTTTCCAAGAAGTCGCTTTGCAAAATCTACCTGTGATTTTCATGATGGATCGCGCTGGGTTGGCAGGACCGGATGGCCCGACGCATCACGGTGTGTTTGACATCGGCTACATGCGGGTCTTTCCAAATATTGTCATCATGGCTCCCGGCGATGCATCCGAAGTAGACCCAATGTTGGACTTTGCGGTTAAGCACGCAGGTCCCGTGGCGATTCGATATCCAAAAGCGAATGCGATTCGCTTTGAACGCATTGAAAAGAAAATCGAGCTTGGCAAGTCCGAAGTTGTCCGATGGGGAAACGACGGCGCTATCATCGCTTGCGGGCCCATGTTGGAACAATCGATGCATGCTGCCGATCAGCTCGCTGAAGAAGGGCTAGATGTTACAGTCGTCAACGCTCGTTTCATCAAACCGCTCGACACGGAGCTTCTTGGTCGACTATTCAGCGAGTCGCGGTTTATTGTGACAGTCGAAGAAGGCGCGGGAATGGGTGGATTCGGCAGCGCTGTCTTAGAAGAAGCTTGTCGGCACGGATGG
>JANMNK010000654.1:0-3997 GCA_031373875.1 Pirellulaceae bacterium
GCCTAGTAGCAGTATAGACTTTCCCAAGCCACGAGACGAGCATCCACAGCAGCGAATTAAAATGTTCGAAACCGAATCTGTCAGTTCACTTTGCAAGTGCTACGTAAACTTGGCAACGCTGCTAGGAATCTGTCGAGGGTGCCGGATTAAGGCAGATATCAAAAACCTTCGTAAGAAACGATTTCGCTCGCGAGTAGATTCTTGGATAGCTGCTTGCCCGAGGGCCAGCAACATTCAAGCTTTTTATTTGTTCCTCGTGAATCCACGCGGCAATGTCAGCGGGTTTTGGTCGATCGTTAAGCCGGACTGCAAAATAGGGTTTACCAAGTTCGCTAGCCAGTTTGGCTGTTAAACGCGTGCCAGATCGCAACTCGTCAGGGTATAGGATCAAGGTAGCGTCAGCAGCAAGGACGTTTTGTCGTGTTCGATCTGCGTAATTCGTTGATTCCATTTCGACCAAATCGTACATTGCAGGAACCTGACCATCTTCGGCGAGTCTACCGCGAGGACACCAACCGCCATGAGCAATTCCTAAATGAATGGCAACATCTAATGCCGCGCGATCGACTCCAGTCTGACCACCGGAAATGATCTTCTTAAGTTTGCACGCTCGTGATCGTTTATTGTGGGCGACGTTCTTCATTGACCATCCTCGTTGTCAATGGTTGGCAAAGTACTTTCCTGTACCGCAGATGTCCAGCTATCGATTGGAGCACATTTTGAAAAACTCGCAATCGACCGCCATGATTCCGGCAACGCGGCTTGAAAAGTTATCGAGCAATCACGCGTTGGATGACGTAATTGTATCCTTCTGCAATGGAGTGCCAACCCGTTTTCCATTCGTTGCTGCGATCCATATTTTGTGTCGCCGACAAGCGGACAACCAATCGCTGCCAGTTGAGCACGAATTTGGTGTTTGCCGCCTGTTTCCAACTTGATTTGTAACAGGTGAAAATCGGACCAAGATTGAATCTGCTCGTATTCCAAAATGGCTTCGTACGCACCCGCAACTGCGGAAGTCTTGGCATGACTACGGGTCGCTTGCTGATCACGAACCAACCAATGGTGCAATCGCTCGTGCTTGGCAGGATTGCCTTGCACGACAGCCCAATAGATTTTTTTCACGCGTCGATCACGAAATTCGTCATTCAAGCGGGCGGCAGCTTTGGAAGTTTTTGCCAGCGGTAGGACACCGGTCACGCCGCGATCCAATCGACTGACGATGCCGAGAAATACGTTGCCCGGTTTTTGATATTTGGCTTTCAAGAAACTTTTTGCAAGCTCCACCACGCTGGGCTGATCCGGCAAAGCGCCCTGCGTGACCCAGACTGCGGGTTTGTTGATTACCAACAAATGGTTGTCTTCGTACAACACGTCCAATTTCATGACGCATCCTGCAACCGCTTGCGCCAAGCTGCTTCCAAGAGCTCAACGACTTGCGCAGAGTTCTGACCGCCGCTCAAAACCTCGACCGAACGGCTATCACCGTTCAATTCAAATCGCAAATCAAGTCGATCTGGCGGGAGGCACTCGGAAAATCGATCGGCCCATTCGACAACGACGATCGCAGGCTCTTCGAATAACTCGTCTACTCCCAAGTCATAAAATTCCGCAGCGGTTTTGACTCGAAAAGTGTCAATATGATAGACATCGACCCGACCAGGATAATGATGCACGAGGGTGAAAGTTGGACTAGCGATGGATTGTGAATCGGCTCCGCATGCCAGAGCCAGAAATCGCGTCCACTGTGTTTTTCCGGCTCCGAGAGTACCTATTAAGCCAATGGTTAAGGGAACCGTCGCGCTATTGGCGACGGCTTCCGCAAACGCTTGGCAATCTTCTATTTTGGATATATCAAACTGCATTGTGTTTTTCAAATTGCAAAGTGATGAGCCGTTGCGTCGCACAAATTTTAGCGGATATCAAATGCGTCCTCGCCAAGCTATCGGTTTGGCAAAGAAGCTTCGTATCCAAGCATACCATTGAAGCGACAAAAACCAAAACACGCTGATCGGATGCAGGAATGCCAAGATTGGAGACTGCCGCAAACGTTGACATAGAAGCCACCGCGGCAAGATGACAGCAATCGTGCTGACCAACAGCAGGATTATCGTCAGCACGCTTGCTTGGGTGACCAATGCAACGATTAGCAACACCGGTGGAAGCACCACGCCCGCCATCAATAGCAGTGTGAAGATAAAAATCAGCTTGCCGTTTGCGATGCCTTCGTTTGCATTCTTCAAAAGACCGCGAAGGACGTCTTGTCGATTGCGATACATCCGACAACTTGCGATGTCCGAGGCGTCGAACAAATCGGTGCGAAAACCGTTGCGTCGGAAAGTTCGTGGAAGCTGAATTCCATCGTGCCGAGAGCCCGCGATCGCTTGATGGCCGCCGCATTGAAAATAAGCTGAACGTTCCGCCAAAATCAATTGCCCGCAGCCTGCCGCAAAAGCTGGATCGGGCTTCTTGCGCATTTGATGAAGCGGTAAATAGCCAAGCAACAGAAAATGCATCATCGGTATCAGCATCTGCTCCGACCAAGTGCCCAATATCTGATTCGGGAAACCACTCAACAGAGAACAGTCCATTGCCGCTCGCTCCGCAACAAGCCGAGTCAAAGCATCCGGCGACAAGGTTACGTCCGCATCCAGAAATAGCAAGAGATCCGATGTTGCTTTGTTTGCCAACTGCCAGCACGCGTGCTGCTTGCCGTTCCAGCAGTCCGGTAAGTCAACCGATTGATAAAGCTGGACTCGCGCGTCTTGGCGGGAAAATTCTCTAACAATCTCGGCCGTGCGATCTTCGGAGTGGTCATCCAAAACCAACAACTCCATCGCTTCGTGACTGCTTGCCAAAATCGACGCGAGAGCAGTCCCGATTCCAGTCGCTTCATTTCGAGCCGGAATAAGAACACTAATCGGGACTTGTCGAAATGCCGTGAGTCGCTCGGCATTTTTGGGAGCGGGTTGGAACTCTTGCAAGTTACGAATAACCATCGCAGCCGGGATCACGGCAAAGATCAAACAAACAATTGCAAGAATTAGCATGCGTAAAAACGTTCGTCGGGCTCAGGGTAAACGTAGCTGTCTTCAGTCAGTCGAAACAGTTGGAAAAGAAGATTTTACATGTTTATTCAACTTCGGCTATCGGATGCGGAGAATGCTTGGTGTCATCCATGTTATGCAGGTCTAGCGCACCAAACCTTGTGCGACGCTTCGGGACAAGCCCGAACGTCGCTTGGCCGACGGTCAAGGGCCTTGTCGTTTTAGCGCACCAAACCTCTTTCGACGGATCGGGACAAGCCCGAACGTCGCTGAGTGGGCGGTCGAGGGCCTTGTCGTTTTAGCGCACCAAACCTCTTTCGACGGATCGGGACAAGCCCGATCGTCGCTGGCCGGCGGTCGAGGGCTCGTCGTTTTAGCGCACCAGACCTTGCGACGGATCGGGACAAGCCCGATCGTCGCTGGAGGCGGGATGGATGCGGGTGTGGCGAAGGGCATCAGACGCGAAACTGGGCCTTGTGCCCACGTTTCGCAACAGGTTTGGTGTGCTAAACTGGATCGCCGCAAACCCCGTGCGCGCCAGCGGTCGAGGGCCTTGTGCCCGATGACCGCAAAGGTTTGGTGTGCTAGAAATATGCGAAATCAATCACTCCTTCTCTCGGGAGACTTTCATGGGCGACATCCAGCCGATTTATACTCCTGCGAATGTCGCTTTCGCTTATCAGCTTCGCTGGGCAATGACGCTGTTCATCAACGGTAATCGACCACCGCTAGATTCGATCGCTGGCGTCGCTCAATCGCTCGAAGATGATGGAGTCCGTGTACTTTCTCAACGCTACTCCGAACCTGCGATGCTGCAATTTACTCTGAGCACGGTCCCTCATGTCAGTCCACAGACTATCGCCCAACGTGTGAAAGGACGTCTATGGTACGCTTGGCAGTCCTTTGGCAATATTCCAATTGAGAAGCACTATGCCCTGCGCAGCTATGGG
>JANMNK010000467.1:0-12642 GCA_031373875.1 Pirellulaceae bacterium
CGAGAGGACTGTTGGTTCGGATGGCTTGAGCAGTTGAATAGAATCAATCAGCTCGCGGACGCGGTATGGCGAGGAACTCGGTTCGATTTGAACCCGAAACGACTTTGTTTGGCCGCCAGCCAGGGAAACCAATCTGCCTTGTAGTTCTTCAAACTTGCGAGTATTCGGAAAACCCGTTGCCGGTTCTATTCCGACGACGTAGCCTTCCTCGACCGCCATCGTGTTCTTCCAAATGGTCATGTAAGGCAACGTTCGCGTGTCGAATCGCACGGCCACACCGTTTTCAGCTTTATGGTCGTGGAGTAGAGCGGTCGACCAACCATTCGCGTCCGCAATGGGCCGCGTCAAGTAGACTTGTTCGGCGAATCCATCGGTCGGTGCTTCGCAGACATCCCAACGTTGGTAGTTTGCCCCTGCAGCAGCATCACGCGGCGCGACTCGTCGGCATGCGGCTACTATCTGCGAACCTGCTTCTAAGATTGGTTGGCCTATATTGATGTGATAGAGGAGTTGCATGGTTGTGGGACGCGAGAATAAGTTCGTAACCTTGTCGGTCATCGCGATTGTCGATTGTCCCGCTCGGAATTGAATGTGCGTGTGCAGTCGCAATCCGTAGATCAAGAAACGCGATTCATCGACAATGCTGCGAACATCGAGAGTTCCCGCCAAAGGATCCACTTCGACCACCACAGAATGCGAGGGAGTATTTGCGATGCGACCATGTAACGGGTGCTTAACGTGACCGTGCGAATCGTATTCCGGAGCACCGTTACTGTGTAGTCCGCATCGAACAATGAACTCGTCGAAGCCCTCAAGCCAACCTATGCCGCTTGCATCATGAACTGGCACGAAAGCAGGATGGACAGGGCCAATCGTCGGACTTTGCCATCCGATCTCTAAATCGCCAAGCCAACATTTCCAAATCCCCATGCCGCGAGTTGGCAGGATAGCGGTTTTGAGTGTGCCTGTGTCAATCCAAAGGACATCGACGCCGTCTTGTTTGCCGCCGTGCAGTCGCTCCCACTTGAACGCAAAAGCTCCCGCTTCCGTTTCCATTCTGTCGGGCAGTTCTTGGCGAGTTGACTGCAGGACTCCGTTCTCAATCAGTTGCCATCGCTTGTTTTCATTCATAGCCATTCACGCTTTGGAACTGCGGTTAGTAAAACGATCGAGGGCCGTGCGAACATCGGGCGACATGAGCAACGAAAAGAACTGATTTCTTTCGGCGTCCATGCCCGCTTGAAACGATAAACGCAGACCTTGTTCGACGGCTCGCACGACTGCCAATTGCGACGGAGTAAGTGTGCCCAGTGTTGGGACGAACGCTGCAAAGGCTGCCAGGTTCTCCGTAGGTTCCTTTAGTTTTGGGCTCTCGGTTTCAAATCTTCTCGGAGGCTTGGACGAAAGACCTCCAAGGAATTCATTCAAGCATGGCTCCAATTCTTCTGGTCGGCAGGACGCATCGGCCAACCCGATTTCGATTGCCGTCTGCACGTTAACCGGATCGCCTTTGACGAGCATCTCAAGTGCTTTCTCGATTCCCACTAGACGGACGAGGCGCTGCGTCCCTCCCCATCCGGGAATCAAACCCAGTTTCGTTTCCGGCATACCCAACTGAATTCTTGGCGTATCAGTTAGGAAACGATATCGACATGCCATCGCCAACTCGAGTCCGCCCCCCAAGCATGCGGCTTCGATCAATGCGACGGTTGGCATCGGCAATCGGCTCAACCGATCGTAGAGGCGCTGACCGCGTTCCAAGAAAGCCTTGATCTCCGCATCGGATTCAATCATGGCAATTCGTTTCAGATCGGCACCGACGGCAAAGCCCGTTGGTTTGCCGCTTCGTAAAACGAGTGGTTTGTTGCCTGGAACTGAACGCCCCACTTCGTTGAGCAACATTTCGAGGTCGTCGAAAACCGATTCCCAAAGCACGTTGACGGGCCGTCCAGCGACATCGATCCACACGGTCGTGCGATTGTCTGCCGAAGAATCGATTCGAAAGTGCGTAAGTTCGATGCTCATCGCTGTTCGATCGGTGTCCAGGATTTCGGTTCGGGTCCAATGTAGTCGGCCGAAGGTCGAATCAGGCGATTATCGGCTCGCTGTTCGAAAACGTGAGCCGACCAACCGGCCGTTCGAGCCAGCACGAACAATGGAGTGAACATGGGAGTTGGTATGCCCATGCTACGATAAGCCGACGCACTATAGAAATCGAGATTCGGAAAAATCTTTTTCTCGCGCAACATCACCGCTTCGATACGTTCGGAAACGGGATACAAAAGGGTATCTCCGGCCGCGTCGCACAGTTTCTTCGCCCAAATTTTGATGATGTCGGTACGCGGGTCGTTTTTCTTGTAAACGCGATGACCAAATCCCATGATCTTGGCTTTTTGTTTCAGCATTTCCAGCAAACCCGTTTCGGCTTCGTCAGCCGATTGGAACTGCTCAATCAACTCCATCGCGGCCTCGTTTGCGCCGCCGTGCAGCGGTCCTCGCAAAGTCCCAATGCCCGCCGTCGTTGCCGAATACAAATCGGAAAGCGTCGACGCGCAAACGCGCGCAGTGAACGTCGACGCATTGAACTCATGCTCAGCGTACAAGATCAACGAGACATCCATCGCCCGGCGATGCAACTCGCTCGGTGCTTTTCCATGCAGCATGTTTAAAAAGTGCCCGGCGATCGAACTGTCTTGGGTTTCGACGTTGATTCGTCGGCCATGATGAGAAAACTGATACCAGTAAGCCAGCATCGACGGCAAACATGCAAGCAGCCTTTCGGCGACGCGATATTGATCCGCAAAAGTCTCTTCGGGTTCTAAACATCCTAAGATAGAACAGCCCGATCTCAGCACATCCATCGGATGCGATGATGCAGGCAATTGTTCGAGCGCCGTTGCTAGAGGCGCAGGCAAACCGCGACCCGCGTTCAGTCGCTTCAGGAAATCGCCAAGCTGATTCTTGGTGGGCAACGTTCCGTAAAGCAACAAGTGCGCGACTTCTTCAAAGCTTGCGTGCTCCGACATATCCTCGATCGAATACCCGCGATAAGTCAGTCCTGCACCTTCCTTGCCTACGGTACTGAGTGCCGTTTGTCCCGCAACGATCCCTGCCAAACCCGCTGTAGAAGTCGTCATATCGCCTCGCAGAAAAGATACTAGTGCCTAAGTCTTCAATTCAGGTAACTGGAACTAACGGAAATGACTTCCGTCGATTCGTGTTAGTGGATCTCGAAGATGCCTTCGATTTCGACTGCGATTCCCGAAGGCAATGCGTTGGTGCCCATGGCGCTACGAGTTCCCACGCCGAGGTCCGAGCCGTACAGATCGACGAACAACTGGCTGCAACCGTTGACAACGGCAGGTTGTTGATCGAAGGCGTCGGTGCAGCGGACCAAGCCCAGCAATTTGACCAATCGAACAACGCGATCAAGGCTGCCTAAGCCAGAGCGCAAAGTGGCGAGCATTGCCAAGCCGACTTGCCGTGCTGCTTCTTTGCCTTGCTCCTGTGTCATGTCGTCGCCGACGCGTCCGATGATCAGCGTCCCGTCATTCTTTAGCGGTCCGTGGCCCGACAAATAGGCCAAGTTCCCGACAATGAGCATGGGCTTGTAGAGCCCTACAGGTTTTGGAGCAGGTGGCAATACGAGACCGAGTTCAGCAAGTTTCTTTTCAGCAGACATGGCAACTCATCACTTCGAGAAAAAAATGGAAATTGACTCCATCGTTTTATAACATGAGTTGCCTGGGATGGCATCCCCGCGACACGCCAATCATCTCGTTGACGCGAGTGCATGAATCGTTATTTTCGGCGCATGGCTCGCTGGATATCGCGTTGGGCGTCGGCTTTCTTCAGGGTTTCGCGTTTGTCGTGGACCTTCATCCCACGGCAAAGTCCGATGACACATTTCGCTTTTCCGCGATCCGTGAAATACATTTGCAAGGGAACGAGCGTGAGACCTTTTTCGGTCGACTTGCCGCCAAAGCGTTTCCGTTCGCGGGAGTGTAAGAGCAATTTGCGTGGCCGTTTGGTTTCGTGATTCCATACCGTGGCTTGTTTGTATTCTGGGATATCGCAACCGATCAGCCAAAGCTCGCCATCTCGCATCCGCGCATAGGCTTCGTCAAGTGAGCATTTGCCATTTCGCAAACTCTTGACTTCGCTGCCAACAAGTACCATGCCGCATTCCACCGATTCGATGATTTCGAAGCGATGTTTCGCTTTGCGATTCTCCGTAATCAGTTTGTGCGTGGGCGTCTCCGGTTTGGCTTTCGCCTTGACCGGTTTGGGTTTTACTTGGGGGTTAGGTTGGGATTTTTTCTTGTTCACTTTGGACCGTATTTTACTAGCAAGCGTCGAAACTGTTTTTTATCTTAACGCCAACCTACCGCTGAAAGGAAGGGATTTGATGCAAACCGAGCATTTCCGAGCAAAGCAACGCTTTCGAAAGGGGCGGTGTCTACTACAATGATCACAGGCTGAGCGATCATTGACAAATCAAAAGGGTTTCGGGTGATGGGTTTCGACTTACCAATCGTGGGTGATAGTGGCGAAGGCAGTGTTTGCGGTTCGACCGCCGCAACCGGTTTTGAGCCTTCGCGGCGTCTGCCTCCATGGCTTCGTCGCGAAGTCCCCAAAGGGAACGCGAATCATTTTACAGCAGGGCTCCTGGACGAATTGCGACTCGAGACAGTTTGCGAAAATGCAAAATGCCCGAACCGCATGGAATGCTATTCCCAGAAGACGGCCACCTTCATGATCTTGGGAAACGTCTGCACGCGACCTTGCGGTTTTTGTGCCGTTTCGCGAGGACGACCCGAAGCGTTAGAGTTGGACGAACCAGATCGTGTTGCCGAAGCGGCTTTGCGACTGGGTCTAAAGCACGTTGTATTGACCAGCGTAACCCGTGACGATCTCCCCGACGGCGGCGCCGAGCATTTCTATCAAACGATCCTTGCCGTTCGCAAAAAGACCGGAGCGGCAGTCGAAGTTTTAACCCCGGACTTTGTCCAGTGCAAGCCAGCTCTCGACCGAATCGTCGAGGCAGTTCCCGAAGTATTTAATCACAATATGGAAACGGTACCGCGTATGTACCGACGAGTCCGCGGCCCCAAAAGCGATTACCGCTGGACGTTGCAGTTGCTGGCTCGCGTCAAACAATTGAACCCCACAATCAAAACCAAGAGCGGGCTGATGCTGGGGCTTGGCGAAACACGCGACGAATTGCTGGACTGCTTAGCGGATCTGCGTGCTCACGATTGCGATTTGCTGACGCTTGGCCAATACTTGCAGCCTGGGCCAAAATATTTGCCCGTCGTTCGATATGTGCTACCCGACGAATTCGCGGAGCTTGGAAATTTAGCCGAAAACATGGGCTTCAAACAAGTTGCCAGCGGACCGTTTGTTCGAAGCAGCTATCACGCGCGCGACATGGCCGAAGCATAATTAACGCGTGCCCCCGCTCATGATCGTTCACCGTTGGCGCGTGTGCCAACGATGTCCTTGGGAGAGATTAGAAGCATGATACGATTGGGATCGACTCGGCTGAACTGTTGCTTCACTTGTAGGACATCTTTTCTAGCTTGTCTTGTTTTCTCCGTAATCGCGCCATGCTTGTGGGCATTCACTCAGCCTCCAGCGGACAAACCTCAATCACCGGTCGAGCCGAAAGACAGCCTTCGGTGGATTCAATGTGCGCCGGGCTACCGTGTCGAACTGGTTGCTTGCGAACCTCAAGTCATCGATCCCGTTGACGTAGCCTTTGCTGATGACGGCAGTATGTGGGTCGTCGAGATGAGTGACTACCCGCGCGGGCCGGTTAGTCCGGGCGATTCTCCCAAAGGACGCATTCGTCGGCTGCAAGATCGCGATGGCGACGGATTCTTTGAAACGGCGGAAACATTCGCTGATCAGTTGCTTTTTCCAACGGGGATCCAGTTGTGGCAACGCGGTGCGATCGTGACGGCGGCTGGACAATTGCTGTACTTGGCGGACACGGATGGCGATGGACGATCCGATGTGCGACGCGCTTGGGTCGAAGGCTTTGCACAAGAAAACTCACAGTTACGAGCCAATCATCCTACGTGGGCTTGGAATCAATGGCTGTACGTCGCCAATGGACTTCGCGGAGGCGAGATCGCTGTTCAAAGTGATGCAGAGTCAAATGCCGCTCAGAAATTGCAGCTCGGAAGCTACGACCTTCGATTCGATCCGGTTTCGCGAAAATCAGAACTGATAACGGGCGTTGCGCAATTTGGTTTGACGTTTGACGACGCAGGGTATCGCTACGTTTGCTCCAATCGAAATCCCTGCATCGAAATCCTCATCGAACAATCCGATGTCGCCCGTAGTCCGCTGGCAGGAATCAGTCCGTTAATCGGAGACAGCCTTCCGGCCGCAGAACAATCTGTCGTAAGGCCCTTGGCGGATGCTTGGACGACTTCGAATCTCCACGCTGGCCAATTCACGGCCGCTTGCGGTGTCCTGATGACCAGCAGCCGTTACTTGCCGTCATCGCCGCACGGGCATGTCCTGGTTTGCGAGCCGACGGGCAGTCTTGTGCATCATCGCCAACTGATGAGAAAAAATGGTAGGACAGTGCCCTCCGACGAACTCGCACCACAGGAATTTGTAGCTAGCCAGGACTCTTGGTTTCGCCCAGTCAATCTCAAGATGGGCCCGGACGATGCGGTTTACATTGTCGACATGTATCGTGCGGTAATCGAGCACCCGGACTGGGTTCCAGAAGAGTTACAACATCGCCCTGACGAACGTTTTGGCGACGACCGCGGACGCATTTACCGAATCGTAAAATCCGACAGCGCACCCGACACTAACGAACGGAAGGCATTGTCTGCAAACGCGCTATCTCAACAAAGTATTCTCGAAATCGCAGAACTCGTTGACCATCCATCTCGCTGGTACCGCGAAACGGCGGCCCGATTGCTTTTCGAAAAGAGTTTGCCGGAGGAAAGTGTCGCTGTACTCAAGTCCATTTGCGTAAAAGGAAACTCACGCGACGGCAAACTGCGAGCGGCGGCGTTGCTTGATCGGTTCGAGCGAATGGATCAAGCGACGTTTGATGCGCTCTTGAGCGATGCAGATGCGGCAGTTCAAGCGGGCATATGGCGTGGGAGAATTGGTTTCGTGCCGACCAACGGGGCTTCGCCACTGACGGTCAACGCGAGTCAGATTCAGCGAGCATTGAAATCGGATTGCTTCGACGTGCAACTTGCCACATGTTGGGCTTTGTCCGACCCGTTGGCAACTGGATTACAAGCAACTTGGGCTGGTCATCGGGAAATCATCGATCCGCTCGTGTTCGATTTCGCAGCGTCGAATGTCCAAGATGGTCGAGCCTGGATGGCGGTAACGGCCAAATTCCAAAACGAGCCAAGACTATTATTTCGCGAAGTGTCCGAACGCTCGATGGAAAAATATCGCGGGACGGAGATTAGCGCTCTTGGCGATTTCGAACTCACTTGGCGGGCACTCGAACGCTTGGCAAGCACATTGCCGGGAAAGCCTGACCCATCCCGTGAGCCGACGATTGAACGTGAACAAATCGCGCGCTGGATTACGAACACGGCCACGGAGTTGGCAGACACAAACGTTTCTATCTTTGAAAAACGCTGGCGACTGGCCTGTGTGCAAGGTGTCCTGAAAGGTCCCTTTTCCGATACCGTCCGATCCGATCGTCCTTTTTGGGAACAGTTGGTACAGCTGTCCAAATCGACCAGCATCGACGAAAGTTTTCGAGGTGCCGTAGTCGATTTGTTTGCTTGGGGTGCATCGGATATTGTTACACCGATTCTTTTCGAAATTAGTCAGCAAGAAAATCCAATGCTCGCGCGTCGAGCTGTTGCCGCGTGGGCTTATCACGATGATGATCGGTTGTCGTCATTCCTGCTGCAAAGGCTTCCGTCGGCTAGCCCCCAAGATCGAACCGAATTTTTCTCGGCGATCGTTTCGAGCGAGAAAAGGCTGGCGGCGTTCTTAGAAGCTATCGAATCCGGTACGCTTTCGATCAAGATCCTTGACGCAACGCAAATGCAGCGGTTGCGAGCGGTTCAGCAGCCCGCTCTGGTTTCTCGGATAGACAAAATTTTGGAAGGAGCCGTACAGGCCGATCGTGCTGCCGTCGTCGAAAAGTACAAGTCGTGCTTGGAATTAGAAGCGAACCTCGTTCGTGGCAAGGAGCTATTCGTCAAGCATTGTTCAGCTTGCCATAAGATTGCCAGCGACGGTTTTGCTGTCGGTCCCGATATTTCTGACTCGCGAGTTCACATTCCGGCCCAGTTGCTGATTTCCATCCTCGATCCAAATCGGGCGATCGACAATAACTATTTTCGCTACGTGGCGGTGACGGAAGATGGCCAAATTGTTGAAGGTGTGATGACCGAAGCGACGGCCAACACGGTGACGTTACGGGGTCAGAATGCCAAGGTGACGACGCTAGCGCGATCCGACATCGCAGAATTAAAAGCGACGGGCGTCTCGCTCATGCCGGAAGGGATCGAAGCACAAATTTCGCCCCAAGAAATGGCGGACTTGATTGGTTATATTAAGAATTGGCGTTACCTTGATGGTGCCGTGCCTTCCGAAGTGATCAAGAACTAGCGTTCGATGGCTTTTCGAAAGTCGTCGAACCTGGATCGACGGTGATGATCAAATCGCCAACTATACTCCCTCTCTCGATATTTCCTACCAAAACAAATGACCACCGAGTTGGGTTACTCACGATACAAGGACCACAAGATGTTCCGAACGGGAATGATTCTGTTAGCGTATTTTTCGACAAGCTCGTTTTGCTTGGCGGAATCTCCTGAAAGTTGGACTCGCTTTCGAGGTCCCAACGGCTCGGGTGTCATCGAGAAAAGCCGAGTGCCACTTCCTTGGAAGCCATCCGACGTCCGCTGGGAAATGGAGTTGCCCGGCGAAGGAAACGGTTCGCCGGTGATTTGGAATGGTCGCGTGTATGTCTTGAGCGGCGATCCTGAGTCGGCAACTCGATATGTGATTTGTGGTGATTTAGAAACCGGCAAAGTCATTTGGAAGAAAGATTACGCGACCAAGCCCCACGCGTTGCATAAATTCAGCAGTTATGGCTCCAGTACACCGTGCGTTGATGAAAAATTGGTGTACGTCGCGTGGGCATCCGATGAGAGTTTGACGGTCAAAGCCTTTGCGCACGATGGTGAGGAAGTTTGGACGCGTGACTTGGGACGATACGTGAGCCAGCACGGTTTTGGAACTTCGCCGATCTTGGTCGATGGCAAATTGATATTGTACGATTGCCAAGATGTACTGGAATTGCCACCAGGAGTTAAACCGGGCAAGAGTCGAATGCTGGCCCTCGATCCGGCAACTGGCAAGACGCTGTGGGAAACTCCGAGAACGGCGAGCCGCGTTTGCTACGGTGTACCGTGTGTGAAAAAAGACGATCAGGGTAGAACCGTCATACTCGACGCGAACACCGGCGATGGCTTTTTCGCAATTGATGCGTCGAATGGAAAACCGCTTTGGAACAAAGTCACGTTTGACAAGCGAGTTTGTAGCAGCGCAGTATTGGCGGGTGATCTGCTGATCGGTACTCAAGGATCCGGAGGCGGTGGCAACATCCTTGTCGCAATGCAGTCCGATGGTTCCGGCAAAGAAGTCTTTCGTATCACCAAAGCGGCTCCCTACGTTCCCACCCCGGTCGTATTGGGTGACTTGGCGTTTCTCTGGGCAGACAACGGAATTGTTTCATGCATCGAGTTGCCCAGTGGCAAAGTCATCTGGACGGAACGTGTCGGAGGGAATGTTGCTTCTTCGCCAATTATTGTTGCCGGGCGTTTGATAGGAATTGCAGACGATGGAGCGGTAACCATCATGGCTGCTTCGCGAGCGCCACAACAACTCGGCCGTATCGAATTGAACGCGCTCGTACGCTCGACGCCGGCCGCTGATCAAGACCATCTCCTCATTCGCACCTCTTCGAAACTCATCTGTATCGGTGCCAAAAAGTAGTTTTCTCGAAATCGCTTGCCGTGGTGGTTTTTTCAAGCAAATGTTGGGCTTTTCCCAGAAATTAGAAATTTCTTTCTCCGTGTGACCTAAGGTGTCCGGCGACTCGCGATAACTATTACTGTCAGGAACAACACTGACAAACATGATCCCAAATCGTAGTCACAAACAAGTTCAATTCCGTCACGGAGGGTTAAGGAAATGGCCAAGTTTTACGTTCAAAGCGGCACGTTGCGTTCAGTTATCGACACCGATGAAATCCAAAAAGCAGCACTCTGGGTTGTGCATCGTGTAATGCAACAAATCGCACCGATCTACGATGACTGCACGTTGACCCCTGATCAAAAAGAGGACCGTGCAATGCTCGAGGGTTTGCTGGTGCTTGACGATTCCATTCGGATTAGCGAGCAAGGTTTTGATCGCGATGACGCAACCGAAATCGAAACGTTCGAAGCCGTCATGCATTGGCATCAACTGATGATTGCGTTAGATAAACTTGAAAAGCTTTTGTAAAGAACACGTCTCTAAGATGATTCAAGGTTGATTAGAAAAATTGAGCCATTAGTCCACGAGTGACACCGAACCCCGATCCTCCTGAAAAGCAAACGGGTTCTGTAAGTTCTCGATCCTGGTCGAAATTGTCCAAGGTTCGTCGCCTCAGCAACAGATTAATAAAGAAGCAGCTACGAAAATATTTTTTGGGAAACGAAAACCAAGAAACCAACAACGACAAGATAGCTTGCGGGCCCATCTCCCGCATCGCAAGAGTCGAGTCGTCAAGAATTATCCAATCGTTCTGTCCACGTCCGACATAGCCAGGAGCAACATGCCGAATCCCATGTTGCTTGCTGGCTATGTTCGTTTTCCGAGTTGGCGGAAATGTAGAGAGCCAAATCGGAGTTCTCTGGCAAGTTATTCGATTCCGAGTGCCACGCCGTCTTTGCGACTTTCCGTTGCGCCTTCGAGAATACCTTGGGTCCGATTAATCAAGATCCCTTGGTAGCCGCCCATGCCAGCACCGCCTTCGGATTGAACTTGATGACCCAATGCTTTCAATTTGTCGATGGTGGCAGTTGGGATGCCGGATTCGGCCAATACTGTTCCGCCACCAGCTTTCATGGGTATTCCTGTTGGTGTCGCACTGCCGTCGTGTCGAATGCGAGCGGCATCGCCCGCCATTTGGATGTTCATATCAAAGTCGATCATGTTCACTAGGACTTGAACGTGACCCTGAGGTTGCATATCGCCACCCATGACGCCGAAAACAAAATGAGGAAGTCCGTCCTTGGTGACAAAGGCAGGGATGATGGTGTGAAAAGGCCGCTTGCCCGGTTCAAACTTATTCGGATGACTCTCGTCGAGCGAAAACAGGTTGCCTCGGTTTTGCAGCGCGAATCCTAGCTGCCCCGGAACAACTTGGCTGCCAAAGCCGTGGTAGTTGCTTTGAATCAAAGAGCAGCAATTACCTTCTTTGTCGACAACGCACAAATAGATTGTGTCACCATGGACCAGTTTGGGGTCGCCTGGCGGTACATCGACGGCCGCCCGATTCAAGTCGATGCGTTTCGCTTGGCGAATGCTGTACTGTTTGCTGATAAGTTCGCGCACAGGCACATCGCTAAAATTCATGTCCGCATAGAATTGCGCGCGATCCGCGAAGGCTAATTTCTTTGCCTCGATTAATAAATGCAAGTATTCCGCAGAGCCCCATCCCATCGACCGAACATCAAATTGCTCGAGAATATTCAGCATTTGCAAAGCTGCGAGGCCTTGACCGTTGGGTGGTAGTTCCCAAACATCGTATCCGCGGTAGTTTGTGGATACGGGATCGACCCAGTCGTTGGTGTGTTTTTCAAAGTCGGCCTTACTGAAAAAACCGCCGTTCGATTTGCTGAAGGCGACGATTTGATCGGCAATGGACCCTCGATAAAATTCTTGTGCGCCTTGCTGGGCGATTTTTCTGTACGTTTTTGCTAGGCGAGGATTGTGAAAGATATCTCCAGCTTGAGGAGCTTTGCCGTCAATCAGGAACGTGGCGGCCGAATCAGGTAAGGTCGGCATTAGCCGCTCCGCTCCCCGCCAAAAGCCAGCGATGGCAGGAGCGACAGGGAATCCATCTTCGGCTAAATGGACCGCCGATGAGAACAGATCAGACCATGCGGTTGTGCCAAACCGCGAATGCAGATCATGCCAACCCGATACGCAGCCAGGCACGCTCCAGGACAGCGGGCCATCAAGCGGGATTTGCTCTAGTTTGCGAGCGCGTAACTCGGCAAGCGACAGATCGCGTGGACTGCGGCCGCTGGCGTTTAGGCCATGCAGCTTTTTTGTTTTGGCTTCCCATACGATCGCAAAAAGATCGCCACCGATACCGCAACTCATTGGCTCGACGACGCCCAATACGGCATTCGCTGCAATCGCGGCATCAACGGCAGAGCCTCCCGACCGGAGTACGTCGATTGCGGCTTGGGTTGCGCGGACATCGCTTGTGCAAGCCATTCCGTTGCGAGCATAGACTACGGACCGGCTTTGGTGGATCGGTCCGTTCGTTGGGCGATCGTAGGCAGCAATCGGAGTTGACTCGGTTTTTGTTGCATTACCAAGTTGCTGACCTTGAGCGATGTACTTCGAGCC